>JAVCCE010000067.1 GCA_030765645.1 Candidatus Hinthialibacter antarcticus
GTGGCGCTGAAAGCGCCGGGGGGATATCAAAACAGCACAAACAAAGCGATACATTCAAGCAATATCTCAAGGGCTGCCGTCGCTTCGCGACGCCTTGCCCTTGCCACCCCTTAAGTCAATGACATTGCCCCCAAGATGGGGTTGAAAGCGCAGCAATATGTTGGCGTTTATCATACAACCCCCACCTTAATCCTCTCCCAACTTGGGGGAGGGGAGGTAATAAGCCCTCCCCAGGCTTCGGTCGTGTTGCTCCTTCGTAATGACACTGACAATTATGATCTCAAAAACCTGCTTCAAAATCCGGCGGCGCCAACTTTGGCGGCTCGACGATTTCACGGCCTAAAAAGCGCAATTCGCCGCTGTCCCGGTATTTCAATTGAATCTGCATATTCAACTCGTGGAGATTAAAATTCCGGGGCCGATTGTTGGGCGCTTTCATTTGGCATTGAATCGCCCCCAGTGTCGTATTCAAAAAGCGGCTGGGTTCAAAGACGTCGCCGTTGTCATCGGTGATTTGAGAAAGTGGGAAATATTTTTTCGTCGCCTGGTCTTGAAAATGCAATTCAAATTCGGGTTCTACTTGTGGGGCGGGTTGCACGTTGCCGCCCACCTGGTTGTTCATCATGTCAGAATAGGTGATGCGAAGGTTCATGCTTATGATTTCCGCGCCCTTAATCGGCGTCGTACTGCGTAACGCCCATGAGTCTTCCATGCCGGTTTGGATGTTTATGTATTGGTTGTTGCCACTGGGCATTCCCTTCATTCGGCCTTGGATGCGGTTGTTGCTAAGACGGTTCATTCCCTGGACGATTTTCCAATTCAGTTGCGTGAGAGTGGTTTCGCCGGTTGGCTGCGAATAGTAAGGGAAGACAACCGATAACAAGGTGTTGCCCTTTGGTTCGATCATCTCGTCATTGATTTCAAATTCCAACTGCGGCTCGCGGATCAAGGCGGTAAAGACGCCCAGTCCTTGCGATTCATGGTAGTTCAGCAGGTTCGCGCTATATGCCTGGCTGAGGTGCTCGCGAATCATTCGGGCGGGGTCGTTTTTAAATTCCTGAAAATTGCTGCCATACATCCCCATTCCCATTTGATTAAATCGGTTGAAATTTTGCTCATTGTTTCGCGTGAAGGCTGTGATCTCAACCGTTTGGCCTGGAGAGAGCGATGTCCAACTCTCATACCAATTTGACGCCATAAGGGTTGCTTTTTCGAGAGTCTTTCCAGTGTTATTGGTGATGCTGCCGCGCAGTTTTCCATCTTCCCAAGAGGTATCAATATCGACGCCGTCGCCAAGAGACACTGTGTGAAGTCCCTTAAATACGCGCTGCGACCAGTGGTGAATGAGATAGTCGCTGATGAAAGAGTCTGTCTCTTCATAGTGGACGTTAATGATTTCTTCTGACAGATTATTTTGCGGGCGCCCCATCAGATTTTGACGCTCAGGAGCCAGTGGAAACGCGGCGGGCGATGAGAAACGAATCTCATACCACTTGCGCACAGGAGAATAAATCGCGCAGTAGGTGCTTGAGGGCGCGGTTTTGGCGTTAGGACGCGACTCAACGATGCTGATTTGATTGACGGTCACGCTGCTTTGCTGGCGTAACGCGCCGATGTAATACACGCCGACAGCGAAGACAATCGCCCATATCGGGACCGTAAACCATGCCCATTCTAAACGACCAATGCGGCGGAAAATCAGATAATTGACCGGGACGACCAGAATAATATACAGCCCCAGATACATCGCGATAAACTTGGTGCTGGGCAATTCGGCCTGGAAATCCCAGCGTAAAAATCCATCAACATAATTATCGAGTTGAGTGATCACTTGCGGGGTGATTGGCGCGGGAGAATCCGTGATGAACTGTAGGAAAGTCTCTTGCAGGTTGGGGTCTTCAAATAAAGGGCCGTCAAGCGAACCGGCGCAGAACACGATGCGGCCTGCGCCCCATTTGCGCTCAACCACAAACGGGCTGTCGCCTGCTTTGAGCCAGACGGTCGTATTGGGGTCGTCAATCATTTCGCTGGTTGCAATGACCATTTGCCGGGCCAGGTCTGGCGAGGCTTGGCCATCAGTCGCGTCTAACGTGGTCCCTGCTTCCACGACGCGTGAGCCGGTCAGATTGAGAGGGATATACAGCCGGAAGCCGGAGGTCGAGAGTTCCTGCCAGTTGGAGCCAGCCGCGAGGATCAGCGTCCCGCCCATTTGCACCCAGTCGTCGAGCGCTTGTTGTTGGCGGGTATTGATCGCGGCGGTTTCGCCGCCGTCCCACATCAAAACGTCAAGCGAGCGGTATCCCGGCCACCATTGAGGCAGAATGGTGGGGGAGGTGTAGAGCAGATGGCGCACGATGTCGATGTCTAACTGGTCGCTTTGCGCCATATAGCCGTGGCTGCCGCGCTCTTCGCTCATCACGGCGATGATGCGATGGGTGTCGTCTAAGATGGTTCCAATTGTGATTAACTCGATGGGGATGGTTTCGCGCGCGGTCTCGATATAAAACTCTAATTCATCTAAAAATTCAGGCGTGTGTACGGGAATATCAAACTGGCGGCGCGCTTGCGATGGTAATTCAATCGGGGTGCGGTAGCGTTGCGAGCCTTCTTTAAATTTTACGAGAAAGTCGCCTGCGATTTCCGGGCCGTTGTTTTTTAAATTCACGGTGAGCGAAGCCCATTCGCCGCTGCGGCGGAAAGGGTACTCCGGGTCGAAACCGGTGACGACAGCAACGAGCAGGCGTGGTTCTTCTTCCTCTTGATCGGGCGCCAAATCACCCGAACACGAGACCAGCATGAGTACAACCAAACATAAAAGGCCGAAAATCCCATTACGAATCACGGATTGTTCTCCCATTCCTGTCGCTACGGAAAAACCACTATACCATTTAACATATAGTAAATAACGGTTTAATTTCAACATGATCGTGTTTTTTTTATTTTTTTTGTGTCCAACGAGGCGAAACGCACTATTTTATTTACAAAACCGAAAATCAAACCGTTATCTTGAGTATCTGTTTGGAACCCGGCTTGATTGATGGCTGCCGACGTAGGAAAATCGCCTAAGAACGCGGATCGGTTGGCGTTTTTCGATGTTGATATGGAGTGAAATGTGAATTTTGTTCTGCGATTGTTTACGTCAGCGTTGCTCATTCGTGAAATTCGCATCTTTCTACGCAGCAAAAAGGCCTTTGGCGCATTATTGTTGTTCCAAAGCGCTCTGCTGCTGATTGTCTATCAAAACTGGGCGGGATTCGCCGCGCAGTTTCAGCCCGGCGGAAATACCATCTTTGCGTCCCGGTCGCTATTCGCGGCGATTACCGAGGGGCATCTCTATTTTCTGACGATCATCACGCCGCTGCTGATGGCGCCCGCTATCGCGGCGGAGCAAGAACAATCCACGTTGACGCTCTTGCTGTCATCGCCTATTTCAAATGCCCAGTTAGTCATCGCCAAATGGTTGACGCCGATTTTATTTCTTATCCTGTTATTAACCGCTTCGATCCCATTTTTGTCGATCCCGTTTCTTGGCGAAGGGCTTTCGGCGAGCGAGGTGGTTGTTGCGTACATCATTTTGCTATCAACGACGCTGATGTTCGGCAGCCTGGGGCTGTTCTGTTCGACGCTGCGGTCGCGGGTGTATGAGGTGTATTTGATTACCGTCATTATGACGTTGGCTGTCGGGTTTGTTCTCCCCTACCATTCCGCCTTGTGGCATTACATTCAGACGTTGAATTGGAGATCCGCCGCGTCGAGTGTATGGGGCTTTGAAAATTTCAGCCCGTTTCACGCGTTTCATAGTGAAATGTACCCTTCTGCGGACCCCAAATCATTTATCTCGTTTACATTGAGTCTCTTTGGCGGAGGCGCCGTCAGAGTGACGTGGTCGCTGATTCTGTTTGTAACCGCTTCGGTTAGTTTGACTGTGATGTTTTTATACCTCGCGATGTGGAGGATGCGCTATATCGTATACGGCGAAGGTTCTGTCGTGTTAAGTGGCTCGGGACAGTTGTTTGAGGATGAACCGCGCAGCAGAAAAGATGAAATAGACTCCGACCATAAGCCCGTGCGATCCGATGAAGATGAATTGATTGATGAAGATGCGCTTGATCTAGATGCGGGCTTATATTTAGAGCGTCGCGTCCAGTGGTTCGCGCGCTGGCCGGTGTTGTTTCGGCTGACGTATATTTCGCTGATGCTATCCGCGCTGACGCTGCCCCTGGCGTCGTATAAAGGCTCGGGGCTCTTTTTATCGCTGCCGTTTATCGTCGCGGCGTTTTTTACCTTGCCACTGGCGGCGACCAGTATCAGTTCCGACCGGGAACGCGGGACGCTCGATTTATTGCTGACCTCGCTGATTTCCACCAAAAAACTGATTAAAGCAAAATTCGTCGCCAATATGCAATACAGCAGCATGATTGCGCTGGCGCTATTTGTGCCGGGCATGTTGATTCAAATGATTTTTGGCCTGTTGTTGAAATACAACGTCGATTTGATTTTACAATGGTCTGATTTGCCTGCGTATTTATTTTATCTGGTGATGTTGGGCGCGGCGTTGATGATGTATACCGCATTGGGGCTATTTTGTTCGGCCTATTTTTCACGCACCAACCAGTCGATGTTGACCGCTGGCGTGTTAATTTTTGTCACCCTGGTTCTTCCCTTTATGATTCCCGCGCAAACATTGACGACGATCTCGTCGGCGTTTGGTTATCTGGTCGTTATCGGGTTATTGTTTTTAAGCCCGTTGTCTGGAATCTCACTGTTGTTTCCTGAAGGGCGCGTCAGTTTATTGACCAATACCACCGCGAGTTTACGCCTGAGCGGAGACCTTTCTTTCTACTTTGCCGTATTTCAATGTGTCGTTTGCGTAGGAGTTGCGATATATTTATTACGCAAAGCGCAAGCGGCGCTTGATCGCCGCGATTGAAACTCGAGCAAAAAGAAGGTATCGTTTGGTTTGTTGTGGGGAAAGAAATTCAACGAGAGATTTTGGCAGCGTAGATGCAGTGGTACTATCGGTTTCATTGGCTATTCCTCCATCTTCTGTTTTGGGCCTATTTTGGCTACAAGTCAGGCGGAGATGAGCATATACCGGAGGATGGCCCCCTCTTACTGGCTGCCAACCACAACAGTTTTTTAGACCCGCCAATCATTGCCTTAAGCATTCGTAGACAGACAACTTTTTTAGGAAAAGAAGAACTGTTTTCGATTCCAGGCCTTGGCTGGTGGATCAAATCGCTGGGTACGTATCCCGTGAAACGGGGCGCAGGCGACCTTCGCGCGGTGAAAACTGCGATTCGCTTTCTTAAAGAAGGCAAGGTGATGATTATGTTCCCCGAAGGGACGCGCAGCAGCGATGGTAATTTGATGGACTTTCAAGACGGGTTGGCGTGGTTGTCGTTAAAAACCAACGCGCCTATCGCCCCTGTCATGATCGAAGGCGCGTTTCGCGCCATGCCGCGCGGCGTTTTTTTTCCAAGGCCGCGGCGAATTCAAGTCCAGATTGGGCCTTGCGTTCGGCCCACGCCCGAAGAACTCGAAGGCGACCAGACGCAGGCAATCCAGTCAATTACCCGGCGATTACACGAAGCAATGAGTAAAATGCAGAACGAAATCAGGGCTTAGCCCGGGCGGACGCTTTGGTTTTCCTGTTGGAAAGCCTTAACAGGCACGAAAATTCTTGTACAATCCAAAGCGGTTTGTGCGAGGAGCGTACCTCTTATAGTAAGCCCCGCCCCCCGTCTTCATTGGGACGATCAGAAGTTGGAGGCAATAATCTTTATGGTCAGTCAAGAACAAGATCATGCGACTACCCTGGCGGAACACGATGTGAATATCGTGGATGGGCAAGTCAACCTAACAAATGATGAATCCGCCGATGCATTTCCCGATGAAGATATCGATATGGCCGCGTTATTGGACGAATCGATGTCTTCAAAAATCGAGTCGGGCCAAGTCATCACCGGCAAAGTCTTAAAAGTAACCTCTGAAGACGTCGTGATTGATATAGGCTTAAAGTCTGAAGGGCTTGTGCCTCTGCGCGAGTTTCTCGAAGACGGCAAAGACCTCAATGTGGTTGTTGGAATGGACATTGAGGTGATGGTCATCCGCCAAGAAGGTTCAGACGGCTTGCCGGTCTTGTCGCGTCAACGCGCCAAACAGGTTAAGGCGCGTCACGTCTTGCGTGACGCCTTCAAAAACGGCGAGTACATTAAGTGCGTGGTTTCGTCGGTGGTTCGCGGCGGCGTTCAAGTCGACTGCGATGGTTTGCGCGGCTTTATCCCGTTCTCTCAATTGGGACCGGGCGCCCGCAGCCAGGACGAACAGAAGGCGCTGCTTGGTCGTTCGATCGAGTGCAAGATTCTCGAAATGAGAAGCAAGAACGACCTGGTTCTTTCTCATCGCGCCGTCTTTGACGAACGCCGGGTGCAGATGCGCGGCGCGACGTTAGAGAACCTCGAAGTCGGCAAATGGGTCAAAGGCGTGGTCAAAAACATGACCGACTTTGGCGCATTCATTGACCTCGGCGGCGTTGACGGCCTGCTTCACGTTAAAGACATTTCCTGGGGCCATATCGCTCACCCGAGCGAGGTGCTTCATGTCGCTGATGAAATCGAAGTCTTAGTGCTTTCGATGGAAGGCGAGCGCATCGGTCTGGGTATGAAACAAAAAGAAGAAGACCCCTGGTTGAGCGTCGCGGCGAAGTTCCCGCCGGGCTGCCAGATTAACGGCAAAGTCACCAGCCTGACCAAGTACGGCGCGTTTGTTGAACTCGAACAAGGCGTTGAAGGTTTGATCCATATTTCGGAAATGTCGTGGACCAAGCGCGTCCGCCATCCGAATGAATTAATCAAAGAAGGCGAAGAAGCCCAAGTCAAAGTGTTGGGCATCGACAACGAACGCAAACGCATCTCGTTGAGCCTGCGTCAGACCCAGGTTGACCCGTGGACGTTAGCAAAAGCCAACTACCCGGTCGGGACAATCATTGAAGGCGAAGTCACCGGCATGACCGATTTCGGCGCCTTTATCCGCTTGCCCGAAGGCGTAGACGGCATGATTCACGTGTCGGATATTTCCTGGATGGGCAAACTGAACCATCCCAAGCAAGCCTTGAAAAAAGGCGAAACGCTTCGTTGCAAGGTGTTGGAAATCGACCCGTCGCAACAACGCATCTCGCTGGGCTTGAAACAACTCGAGCAAGACCCGTGGGAAGCCGCCCAGAAGAAATACCGTCCGGGTACGTCGCTGCCCGTCGTGGTCAAACGCATCACTGACTTCGGCGCGTTTGTTGAACTCGAAGAAGGCATCGAAGGTTTGGTGCACGTATCGCAGGTCAGCAACCAAAAAGGCCAGCGCGCGGAAGAAGTTCTGAAAGTCGGCGAAACGGTCAACATGAAAGTGCTGAAATTCGACCGTCAGAACCGCAAAATCAGCATGTCATTAAAAGAATTCGTCAAAGAGCAAGAAGAGAAGGAAGTCAAGCAATACATGGCTGACGTCGGCGGCGGCAACGCGACCCTCGGCGAACTCTTAGGCGAACAAATGAGAGCGCTGATGGACAAGCAGAACGAAAGCGCACCGGATGACGAGTCATCCAGTTAACACTAGATTGTCGCGGTGAATGACCACGCCTGACGTGTGATGGTCATCGCTGGATTGAATATCTTTGCTGCGGCGTCCTTGAATTTGAACCAGATCGCCCGAGGAAACATTAACCAGTCCTCGGGCGATTTCTTTGTTTGTTTCGTTAATGATTTGCACCAGGTCTTTTTCTTGAAATTCACCGATAACCTGTTTCACGCCAGACGCCAACAGGCTTTTCCCGCCTTGCAATAGCGCGTTTGAGGCGCCCGCATCCACCACGATTTTTCCGCCGCTGAGCGTTTTGGCGTGGGCCAGGTAATATTTTCGCGCCGCCAGTTTTTTCTCAGACGGCAACACCCAGGTGGCGCGTCCTTGCCCCTGGATGAGTTCATTCAATACGCCGGGGCGCAGGCCGTTGGCGATGGCGGTCAGCGTACCTGATGAGGCCGCCGTTCGCGCAGCGCCCAGTTTGGATTGCATCCCTCCCATCGAAAACTCATCAATGTTCGGGTCAACGCATTGCATGGCGCCGTCGAGGTCGTCATCAATCATTTCAATCAGTTCGCCGGATTTCGTTACAGGATCAAACGAGCGGAACAACCCGTCAACCGTGGTGAGCAGCACCAACAGTTGCGCTTCCATTTCACCCGCCGTCAGCGCCGCCAGCATGTCATTGTCGCCGAAGGTAAGTTCTTCGACGGCGACGGTGTCGTTCTCATTGATGATCGGCACGACGCCGATGGTGAGCAGGTGTTGTAGGGTTTCACGCGCATTAAGATACGATTCGCGTCGGTCAAGGTCGCTGCGGGTGAGCAGAATTTGCGCGGTGATAATGTCATGTTGCGCGAAGAGATCGGTGTAGGCTTTCATCAGGCGGCCTTGACCAATGGCGGCGTAGGCTTGCTTTAAGGGCAGCGACGCCGGACGCTTGGGAACGCGCAACGCCCGCAGGCCCGCGCCCACCGCGCCGGATGATACTAAAATCACTTCGACGCCGCGTTGTTTGAGTTCGGCGATTTCTCTGACCAGCGATTCGATGACCGGCAAATTGAAATGGGTTTGCTCGTGGTCGATGACGCGCGTCCCGACTTTAATGACGATGCGCTGGACGTCGGTTAAAAATGGCGACAGTTTTTCATTCATCAAGTTGCGGTTCGTCCGTTGAAGTGATGGGTTTCGTTTGGGCGGAATCCATTTGTTGTTGCAGAATATCCGGCGCCGTTTGCATGATCGGCGTTTCGCTCCGCCCTATCGTCTCAGTATACAAAGCGATGATAGATTGGCGCAGATGTTCGGTGTTGTTTTTTTCGCTGGCGGAAATCACAAACAATTGGTCATCGCCAACATCGGGGTGCTGTTCATGGAACGAGTGCAGCGCTACGTCAAGCGACTCTTCATCTTCGAGCAAATCGCGTTTGTTGAGCGCCACTAAAAAGGGGCGTTCTAAAATACTGGCGTCATATTTTTCCAGTTCATAGCGCAAGTCGCGGTAGGTCTGCGCCGGGACGTCAGGGTCGTGCGGCGAAAGTTCGATGACGAAGACCAGCAGATTTGTTCGCTCAATGTGTCGTAAAAAATCAAAGCCCAGCCCGACGCCTTCGTGCGCGCCTTGAATGATGCCGGGGATGTCGGCGATGACGAAACCGCCGCCTTCCGGCAGTGGGATCGAGCCGAGAATGGGTTGCAGCGTCGTGAACGGGTAGTTGGCGATGCGCGGACGGGCGCCGGTGATTGACGAGATCAGGGTTGATTTGCCCGCATTGGGCAGCCCCACCAGCCCGACGTGCGCGACGGTTTTTAGTTCAAAAATGGCGGTGAATTCATCGCCGGGTTTTCCACTGGTGGCTTTGCGGGGCGCATGGTTGGTAGAGGTGGCGAATTTTGAATTGCCTTTGCCGCCCTTGCCGCCTTGGGCGATCACGGCCTCGCCGTTGGTTTCTTCCATATCGAGAACCACTTCACCAGTCTCTTCATTGAAGATGACGGTTCCCGCAGGAATTTCAAGCACGATATCATCGCCATACGCGCCGTAGCGGTTGTTCTTGCCTCCGCCTTCGCCGTTGGGGGCTTTGCAAACCGGCTGAGAGTACATTTTGTCGAGCGTATTCAGGCCGGGATTGACGCGCAGCAGAATCGAACCGCCGTTGCCGCCGTCTCCGCCGTCCGGGCCGCCCAGCGGGACGAATTTTTCATGGCGAAACGAAACGCGGCCGTCGCCGCCGTCGCCTGCTTTCAGTTGGATTTTGGCCCGGTCAATAAACGGCCCTTCATAAGACGGCATAGTTACTCGCTCAATTCTTGTTTGGCGTTGTATAAAATCGGTTCTACAAATCCCGCTTGATAGAGATCGTCGTCGGTCATGGGTGAAGTCGCAGTGGTCAGAACCAACTTGTCGAATTGGTTATTATACTTGCTTACGTCTAATTCGATGGTTTTAAATGGCTGCTTATTGGTTAATTGATGCAATGGGAAGGTTTCAGTATAAACCACATCGCGCACTTCGTTGCGGTCGACGTACACATTAAAGCGGATCCATTCAT
The DNA here is from genome assembly GCA_030765645.1 of Candidatus Hinthialibacter antarcticus. Classification (NCBI taxonomy): domain Bacteria; phylum Candidatus Hinthialibacterota; class Candidatus Hinthialibacteria; order Candidatus Hinthialibacterales; family Candidatus Hinthialibacteraceae; genus Candidatus Hinthialibacter; species Candidatus Hinthialibacter antarcticus. Next base: position 10,128 of record JAVCCE010000067.1, read on the forward strand.
CCGGGCCGTATTCCCGCTTTGGAACATTCACCATCAAAGCCGTTTTGAAAGCGGCGTTGTCGGGCATCAGCATCTCATAATGCGCTTCAAAGTAGTGCATCCCGGCGTCGAGCACAACCACGGGATGTTCGCCCCAGGTTGCTTGATGGATGCGGCCTTCGGTGCGCGGCGTTTCAGCGCGGTCGAGCGGGACGGCGAGGCCGGGCGTATCGCGCCATAAATCGTAGCGTTCAAACGATTCAAACTTGAAGATGCAGATTTCGCTAAACCAGCTGTATTCGGGGTTGTCAACTAACTCCGGGTCTGACACGCAGGCGACCAGTTCGGTATGCCGGGTCGGGTGCGAGATGGGGTTGTGGTAGGTCTCGGTGGAATAGGTCGTGTAGTAATCCAATTTGAAATGCTTCATGTACTCGAGCATCCGCGCCCAGTGAGGGCTGCGGTCATTAAACCCCTTGAGGTAAGGGAAAATATCGGGGTGCAGCAGGCCGCCTTCGTCTTTGCAATAGCGTTCGCAATAGGCGCCAATCACGCCGAGGCCGGTGCTGCCCAACAGTACGCGGGATTCGGGCGGGGTGTTTTCGCGAATCCATTCCGCCGCCAGTTTTCGGACGCCCTGGCGTTTCTCTGAATGGACCTCATAGAAGTCTAAATCTAATTTGAGTTGCAGCGGCGTTCGTTCTGCAATGATGTAAAACAACGGCCCCGCAAGCAATAACGCGGCGCCGTTGGCCCAAAGCGCGCGGCGGGTCGAATGTTGGGTGCGGGCTGTGAGCCATTGCACCAATAAAAAAAGCCCGAACGCGGCTTCAATGTGAAACAAGACGATTATGATTTGGATGTACCGCACCGCGTAGCCGCCGAATTGGGCGCTGATGTGAAACGCGGAGCCGAACAACACCGGAAACAAAAAGAGACAAAACAGCGCGGCGCGCGCGGCAAAGCGGTAGGGCGACGGCGTTTTGCGTCCGCATTGGTAGGCGAAGCCTAAAAGAGACAGAAAACTCAATCCGATCAAAATGCAATACGAAACCAGAGTCGCGTCTTGTTGAATGATCGCTTGATAGCCCTGCGTCAGCGAATAAAAGCCTTCACGAATTTTCTGAAACAGCGACCACGTCGTGAATTCATTGTGAGAAATCAACTTGCCGTAAAATGTGGTGGGCAATAACAGGCCGGAATGCGAATATATATAGAGCGTGTAGGGCAGCGCCAATAGAAGAACGCCGCCGACGAATAACGCCGCTTCGAGCGCAATCTGTTTCAACGGAATGATGGAGCGTTTCGCAAAAGCGGTCGCGTAAACGATCAGAAATGCGACGTAGCCTCCCGCCAGCGCCAAGCCTTCAGGGCGGGCCAAAAATAAAAACCCCGCCAGCAGCCCGAGTAGTAGCGGGTGGGTTTTGGGGCGTCTTAGAGCGGCGTAGGCCCAACCCACCACCAGCGCATGAAACAGCAGTGTTTCGAGCCCCGCTGCGGCAGTAAAATAGAGTAGGCGACAGAGCGCTAGCGTAAATCCCGTAAAACTGGCGAGCACAAGGTTGTCGGTTTCTTCATACACCAGGCGCTGCGCGAAATAGATGAGCGCCGCATGAGCGAGAACGCCGACGATTTGCATGCTATAAATTTCATCGACAAAGGGCAGCAGGTTAAATACAATCGCACTCAGTAAGGGATATAACAAACTGGTGACGCCGAAACTCACTTCGCCGGGGTTAAAACTCAACCCCATGCCCTGCGAGAGGTTCTCGACGTATTGCAGATAAATAAAGGCGTCATCCAGCGGGAACCCGTGCGTACGCAACATAAAACGCGCATTGATCGCCGTCGCGACCAGCATTGGCGCCGCCCACAGGAGTTGAAGCCAAACGGTTTTTGAACGAATCCACTTCATCGGTTGTTTTGTTGGTTCTCAGCGTTTTGCGCTACAGAGTGTACTCTAGCACGCAAGCCCCGCGCGACCGAGATGGAAAGACGCGCGTGTTTTTTGTGCGATAAAGAAACAAGCCGCGCGCCTGGTTCGTGATGGGCGGCGGCGCGGACAAAATATGCAAAAACCAGTCAGTTTGCGCATCATTCTAATTGTTTTATTAGGCCTGTTAGCGGTGGTGTTGTTTCGCGCGGCCTGGTTGTGCGACGACGCGTTTATCACCTTTCGGGTGATCGACAATTGGTCGGACGGCTTCGGCTTGCGTTGGAACATCGTCGAGCGGGTGCAGGTGTTTACTCATCCGTTGTGGATGCTGTTGATGGCGGCGCTTCATTTGTTGACGGGCGAGTTTTATTACACCAGTCTTGTCCTTTCGATGGCGTTGACGGTCGCGGCGGCGGCGATCTTTATTTTCAAAATTGCTGAGAATGAATCCGCCGCATTGCTAGGCGGCTTGTGCTTTGTCCTTTCAAAGGCCTTTGTCGAGTATGGAACCTCCGGCTTGGAAAACCCGCTCAGTTATGTGCTGCTGGCGTTGTTGTATTGGCGCTATCTCGCGGGCGTTGAGACGATGCGTGAGAGGTTTACGTTTTCGCTGCTGACTTCTTTGATCGTGTTAAACCGGATGGACGCGGTCTTGCTTTGCCTGCCCGCGTTTGCGCATATCCTCTACCGCCGCCTCACAGTCCGGGACGTTAGCGTTTTGCTCTTGGGTTGGCTGCCGTTTGCGCTCTGGGAACTTTTCTCACTCGTCTATTACGGATTTTTGCTGCCCAACACGGCCTATGCAAAATTATTTCATGGTCTCAGCCAGTCGCATTTGCTGCGAAACAGCCTGTATTATTTCAGCAACTCGCTTCAACAAGACCCGATTACGTTGTGCGTCATTGCGTTCGCGTTGCTGTTTGCGTGTGCGCTAAAAGACGTTCGGCGCCGCATGGTTGCGGTTGGGGTATTGTTGTATGTTCTCTATCTGGTCAAAATCGGCGGCGATTTTATGAGCGGGCGTTTGTTGACGCTTCCATTTTTCGGCGCATTGGTCGTCTTGTCCGGCGTTCGTCTTCGATGGAAGTCATGGCAATTCTTGACGGGTGTGTTGCTTATCATGGCGCTGGGTTGGGCGGCGCCGCGTCCCATTGCGTTGAGCGGCGCGGACTATGGACTGACCGAAGCGCGTCGTGATGCGCATGATATCGCCGATGAACGGGCGGAGTATTACCCCAAAACCGGACTGCTGAAATTTTTCGGACAGCGCTTTAGCGCCGGGTGGATTTTACGCTATTTGCAGGGAACCCGCGCAATCGAAGGCGACGTAATCACTCAGGGCAACATGGGATTCATGGGGTTTTTCGGCGGGCCGGAACTTCACTTCATTGATGTGTTCGCTCTGACCGACCCGTTGTTGGCGCGCTTGCCCGCGCGACAGGATTGCGCCCAGCGCCCCGGGCATTTTTTTCGCGTGCTTCCTGTGGGTTACGTCGAAACAGTACGAAGCGGGGAACTGAGTTTTCGCGATGAAAACCTCGCCCGTTTTTATCATCAACTAACGAAGGTCGCGCAAGCGCCCCTGTTTTCATTCGAGCGCTGGGCGGCCATCGTTCAAATGAACCTCGGCGTGAATGCAAAATGGGTGGATCGCGACTATTATATGAGCAAGCCGCAGTCGGTGTTTTTACTCGACGAACTCACCCGCCGCGTTCCCGATGGGGCCGACTGGGGGCACGAGGATACGCATATCTTTACGACGGAACGGATGACAATACAATTAGGTTCACCGCAGTTTTTCCCGCGGTTTGAAATCAGTCTGGATTCGAGTGATCTGTACGCCATCCAATATTGGTTGAACGGCGCCTTGCTTGCAGAAGCGTCTGTCTCGGAGCCTGTCTCTGTGGCGTCCGGCATGGCGTCGCGCACCATCAAAACGCCAGGCCCGGCGCTGGAAAGTGGATTCGACGAACTTCGCGTCATCCCGCTGGACGGCGATGGAAATTACAGCATGGGGCATTTGATCCCAATCAACGAATGAGGTTTAACATGAAGGTATTGGTTACAGGCGGCGCCGGTTTCATCGGATCAAGCATCGTAGACGAACTGATTGTACGAGGGCATCAAGTCCGCATTTTTGATGCGCTCGACCCGCAAGTTCACCCCGGCGGCGAGACGCCCGACTATCTCAACCCCGATGCGGAATTTATCCAAGGCGATGTGCGTGATAAAGATGCGCTTGAAAAAGCGCTGCAAGGCCAGGACATCGTGTTTCACAAAGCCGCTGCGGTGGGCATGGGCCAGTCGCAATATCAGATTAAACATTACGTCGATGTAAACACTGGCGGCACGGCGAACCTGCTCGACCTGTTGGCGAACACAAAACACAACATCCAAAAAATGATCGTCGCTGCGTCGCAATCCAGCTACGGCGAAGGCTTGTGCGCGTGTCCCGTACACGGCGTGTGTAAGCCCGGCTTTCGCGGCGAAGAACAACTCGCTGACAATCGCTGGGAGCACGAATGTCCGGTTTGCGGCGCGGTGATGAAGGCCGTGCCGACCACGGAAGCCACTTCGATGGATTGCAAGGCGATCTATGCCATCACCAAGCGCGACCAGGAAGATATGACGCTCAGCATCGGCGAGACCTATGACCTGCCGGTGGTTGCGCTGCGCTATTTCAACGTATTCGGCCCGCGCCAGTCGCTGTCGAACCCTTACACCGGCGTGATGGCGATTTTTATGAGCCGCCTCGCCAACCAGAAGTCGCCAGTCATTTATGAAGACGGCGAACAATCGCGTGACTTTATTTCCGTGCATGACATTGTGCAGGCCAATCTGTTGGCGATGGAAAAAGACGAAGCGAATTATCAGGTGTTTAATGTGGGTACCGGCGTTCCTACGTCGATTGCGGACATTTCGCGAACCTTGGCGCGTATTTATGAGTCAGACGTCGAGCCGGAAATTACTTGTAAGTATCGTAAGGGCGACACCCGCCATTGTTACGCAGATATCTCAAAAATCACCAACGCCCTCGGCTTTAAACCCAGCGTTTCGCTGGAAGACGGCATGAGAGAAATCATCGAATGGTCGCGCACCACCACGGCGGAAGACCGCTTTGATGAAGCCGCCAAAGAACTTTCGAGACGCGGGCTTGCGTAAGGCCGTCCATTGAACCCGGCGCCGGATTTTGACCGTCTTCGACCGAATATCGAAAGCCAGCGGCTCGCCGAGTTCGTTAAAGTAGAACCAGGGCAAACCGTCGTCGATCTTGGTTGCGGCGGCGGGTATATTGCGATGCGTCTGGCGCATCGGTTCCCGCAAGTTTTAGGGATTCTTGGTTTCGATATTCAAAAAGACGCTGCCCAACAGGCCTCTGCTGCGCATCAAAAATTTCTCCAAGAACAATGCGGCTTTGCTCCGTTGCAATGGCTGATCGCAGACGCAACGCAAGCGCCCTTGCGGCGACGCTCCGTTGATGTGATTGTTTGCAACCCGCCGTTTTTTTCAGGAACCGCCTCGCGCCCTTCGCCCGACGCCGCAAGGCGCATTGCCCGGCGGGATGATACTCTCACCGCAGAACAGATTGTCGCCTTCGCTGATTGGGCGTTGAAACCTACGGGCAGCCTGTATTGGGTTTGGCCTGCGTCGATGCAGAAAAAGACAAACGCCGCCGCGAAGCGCTTTTGCTTCACGACGGCGGAAAGATGCGTCTTATCTGATATCCGAAAACGAGACGGTGGAGTGGGGCTCGTTAGGCTACGGCGCTCAACACCGATTTGAAATAGGCGATGGTCTTTTCGAGACCTTCCTGTAGAGAGACTTTCGGCTCCCAGCCTAGTTCCGCCTTGGCCTTGCTGATGTCAGGCTGGCGCACTTTTGGGTCGTCTTCGGGCAATTCTTTAAATTCGATCTTGCTGCTGGAACCGGTTAATTCAAGGACTTTTTCGGCCAATTGTTTGACCGTCATCTCGTTTGGATTGCCGATGTTGACTGGCGTGGGGATGTCGGATTCCAACAAACGAATGATGCCTTCGACTTCATCAGAGACATAACAGAACGAGCGCGTCTGGCTGCCGTCGCCGAAGATTGAAATGGGTTCGCCTTTCAGCGCCTGGCTGATGAAGGTCGAAACCACCCGCCCGTCTTCAACGCGCATACGCGGGCCGAAGGTATTGAAGATGCGCACGATGCGGGTTTCGATATTGTGAAAGCGCTGATAGGCCATGGTCATGGCTTCGGCGAAGCGCTTGGCTTCGTCGTAGACGCCGCGCGGGCCGATGGGGTTTACGTTGCCCCAATAGTCTTCGGTTTGCGGATGAATGAGCGGGTCGCCGTAGACTTCTGAAGTCGAGGCGAGCAGCAGCCGCGCATTTTTTTCGCGGGCAAGCCCCAGCGCTTTGTGGGTCCCAAGAGAACCGACTTTCAGCGTCTGAATCGGCAAGCGCAGATAATCAATCGGGCTGGCGGGCGAGGCGAAGTTCAAGATATTGTCAATTTCACCAGGGATATGAATGTAATTGGTGATGTCGAGATGGATGAATTGAAAATCCTTGCGTCCGATCAAATGTTCGATATTGGTCATGCTGCCTGTGATAAGGTTATCGACGCAAATCACTTCGTGACCTCGCGCGAGAAGCGCGTCAGCCAAGTGAGAACCTAGAAAGCCGGCGCCGCCGGCGATTAATGTGCGTGGCATGTTTTTCCCTCGGGATGTGATGGTGCAAGATGCACATCCTATCAGTCTGTACGCTGTTAAACAACCAGACGGAACGCCATCGCGCGTTTATCAAGTCAAGTCTTGCGCGGCTTCTTTTTCGCGGCGGGAAACAACACGTTATTCAAAATTAACCGATAGCCCGGCGAGTTGGGGTGTTGCGATAAATCGGTGTCTTCTTCGCCGACCAGGTGTTGCGGGTCTTCGGGGTCGTGTCCGCCCAACAGGGTAAAGGTGCCTTCATTCAACGCGCCGTGAATATACTTGGCGACGCCGAATTGAGGAAAGTCGGCCAGCACGACGATATTGGGTTTTAATTTTGATTTACGAAATGCGGTGGTCTGTCCCCAGAAATCTTTAATTTTTTGGACGTGGTTTTGGGTCAACATGGTGGGGACGGGGTCAAACTTCGCCGAAAATTCAAACAGGTTAAAGGTGTCGCCCTGATAGCGTTCGCCTTGGGCGGTCGCCGGACTCGGACTGGTGTCGATGTCGGAATATTCATAAATCAATGGGTTGGGAATCAACGAAAAATTCTGAAAGGCGAGGCAGTGGGCGTAATTCAATTTGTCTTGAAAGCCGGGGGTGAGGCCGTCGCCGTCGATTTCTTTGGCGACGATATCCAAACCCAACGCTGCAAGCCCGATGTCGATGGTGTCGGTGGCTGCGCACATGGCGAAGATAAAGCCGCCTTGTTGAATGTAGGTTCGAATCGCGTCCGCCACCGCGCCTTTATGTTGCTGTACTTTTGAAAAACCTGCTTGGCGCGCGGCGGCTTCAAATTGCCGCACTTGTTGCAAGTACCAGGGCGCCGTGCGAAAGCTGCGAAAAAACTTACCGAATTGCCCGCTAAAGTCTTCATGGTGCAGGTGGAGCCAGTCGTATTTGCCTAAACTGCCGTCGAGTACATCCTCGTCCCAAATCACATCGTACGGGATGTCTGCATAGGTCAGCGCAATGGTGACCGCGTCGTCCCACGGGTCGTTGGTGGGCGGCGCGTAAACGGCGACTTTGGGCGCTCGCTCAAGGGGGATGCGCTCCATGTTTTTTGCGTCGATCTCAGCATAAATGCTTTCGACTTGCGCGTCGGAGATCGGCAGCGCGGTGACGCCGTTCATCGCGGCGCGGCGTTGGGTGGCCTGTGTTTCAAAAATCAAAAACGAGCCGCCGCGATAATTCAGCAGCCATTCGGCTTTATAGCGCTGCGGCGCCTGCAACGCCCAATAGGCGACGCCGTAGGCTTTGAGGTGGTTGGTTTGGGTTTCTTCATCCATGGGGATGAGCAACGCATCGGCGAACGAAGACAACGTGAATCCGAACAATAAAAAAATCAAGAAAATGCGTTTCATAAAATGGTTGCGTCCTTCAGTGGTTAACTCGCAAAGAAATACGTACCGGCTTTGAAGATTGTAACCCCAAGCATGAACATCGACGCCAGCGACATGATGGCGCCAATCACAAGAACGATTGCGGAGGGGACGATTGCGATCAGTATGGCTTGTTTTTTGTCGAACCCGTGGACTTCGCGCAGGGCGTAATGCAGATAAAACCCAAACGCAGCGGCGATGAATAGATGATTGAGCAGCGGGATTGGAATGAGTAACAGAAAATACGAGACCCAACTATAGGCAACGCAACGAAAGATCGAATCGAAGGTGATGATCTCGCGATAACAGCGCACTAAGCCGTATAATGCTGTGCTGAGCATGTATAAAAATATGGTCCCATAAATGACGGAAGGGATCAACCATAAAATCGAAAAGCCCAAGGTGAACGGCGCCCAAAGCAGCGCATAAGCGCCGCGCGGCGCTGCGATGCAGAGCATGGCGAAAGCGGTCGGCTTCCAATACCCGCTTTGCGTTTTTTGTTCGCGGAACGCTTCTTTCGGCGACAACAAAATGCGGCGCCCTTGCTCAAAGTGCTCGTAGAGGAACTGCGAAACGGTGGCTGATTTTGTTTTGGCTTCGTTCATGGCCCTGTGTCTGTTACGCGCCGGATGGTTTATGCGCGGTTTTGGAGTATCATGCTTCCGAATTGTAGGCCAATTGTGTGAATTTTCCGATGGAAGAGACCAACCGACAAGACGCATTGTTTGAAAGCGCGGAAACTCCGCCGATTGACGCGCCTCAAAAGGGTGCGCCGCTGGCGGAGCGTTGCCGACCTGCGGCATTGAGCGAATTCGCCGGGCAGGAAGACGTATTGGGCGCCGACCGCCCCTTGCGTAAGGCGATTGAGAACGACCGCGTCCCCTCGATGGTGTTGTGGGGGCCGCCGGGCAGCGGCAAAACTACCCTGGCTCGACTGGTCGCCCGTTTGACGCGCGCGCAGTTTCTTATGCTTTCCGCCACCAACAGCGGCGCCAAAGATTTGCGCCAGGTGGTCGAACGCGCCCAAGTCCACCGCAGCCGCAGCAAGACCATTCTGTTTATTGATGAAATCCACCGCTGGAATAAATCACAGCAAGACGCGCTGTTGCCTCATGTTGAATCCGGCTTGATTACGTTGATCGGCGCCACCACCGAGAATCCCTCCTTCGAGGTCAACGCGGCGTTGTTGTCGCGTACCACGGTTTTTACTCTGGTATCATTGGAACCCGACCAATTGCTGCATGTATTAGAAAATGGCCTGGTGGTGTTGAAGCAGGACGGCCTCAACATCGAGGCCGAAGACGACGCGCTCGCGGCGATTGCGTCGGCGTCGCATGGCGACGCGCGGGTGGCGCTCAATGCGTTAGAACAAGCGGCGTTGTATTTTGCCGAAGACGATCAAACCGTCGTCTTGACCGTCGAGGGCGTATCGCGCGTCTTGCAAGAAAAGCGCATGTTGTACGACAAGTCGGGCGAAGAACATTACAACATCATCTCCGCGTTTCATAAATCGATGCGCGGCAGCGATCCGCAGGCGGCGTTGTACTGGTTCGCCCGCATGATGGAGTCGGGCGAAGACCCGCTTTACGCCGCGCGCCGCATGGTGCGTTTCGCTAGTGAAGACGTGGGGCTGGCTGACCCCAACGCCTTGCTGATTACCATCGCCGCCCGCGACGCCTACCACATGTTGGGCAGCCCCGAAGGCGAACTGGCGCTGGCCGAAGCGGCGGTCTATCTGGCGACCGCGCCCAAAAGCAACGCGCTCTATCAGGCGTTCAACGAGGCCTTGGCGACGGTAAAGTCAAAGGGCTATCTGCCGGCGCCGATGCACATTCGTAACGCGCCCACCTCATTGATGAAAGACATGGGATACGGCAAAGGCTATCGTTATGACCACGATTTCGACCACGCCTACGCTGCGCAAAATTACCTGCCGGACCAAATCGCGAAGCAGGAATTTTACGAACCGACCTCGCGGGGCTTCGAGGCGAAAATTCAAGAACGCATGAACTATTGGAAAGAGCTCGCCGATAAACGAGACGGCGAGTCAGGCAAGAAATGATCCCACCGTTGTTAGAGAATTATCACTGGTTACACAACCGCGATGATGCCACATTGCTGCTGCAGGCGATGCAACGGCGCCCGTTTCACCGTTTTTCCTTAGGAACCCTCGCTGAGAAAGCCAAATTGACACAGGCGGAAACCGTTCAGGCGATCGAACTATTGCAAGGCGAAGGCGTACGCATACTCGCGACGGCGCCGGGCGAATATGCGTTGGACCCGAAAAATGATCGTTTGCATCCTGACGTGATCGCCGCACAGTTGCCCACCAAATGGTGGGGGCGGCGGTGTTTGGTCGCGGAGCAATTGCCATCAACGATTGACGCCGCGCGTCGATTGGCCGGGCAGCCGCCTGCGCACGGCTTGCTTGTCGTTGCAGAACATCAAAGCCAGGGACGCGGGCGTCAAGGCGCGGCCTGGGTGTCTCCCAAACAAAAAGACTTGTTGCTGACTTTTGTCGTCCGGGTGCGCGACTGGACGCCCTCGCTGTCGTTTCTTTCGCTCTATGCGGCTGTCGCGGTCGCTCGCGTGTTGGACACTGCTTATAACATTGGCATCGGCGTGAAATGGCCCAACGACCTCACCGTCAATGGCAAAAAGCTGGGCGGCGTCTTGGTTGAAATTGACTCAGAGCAGCAGTTGGTTTTTGTCAGCCTGGGTCTAAATGTTTTGAGCCTCCCCGATGATTGGCCAGAACAAACGCGGGAGGTCGCCGTCTCGCTGGCGATGTTAAACGACGAACCCTGGGACAGAAATTTGCTGCTGGCGCAACTGGGTTCTACCTGGGAAGCTCTGTGGGAAGGCGCCGCGCAAGATCACGGCGAAGCGGTGTTGGGGTATTGCCGCCGCTATTCAACCACACTCGGGCAAAATGTCTCCTTTCGCATCAAAGGAAAAAAACGGTCCGGGTTCGCTCGTGAAATCGACGAAAACGGTCGCCTGGTGTTAGAAAAAAATGATGGCGAGCGGTGCGCATTTTTATTGGAAGACGTTTGCGAATTACGCGTGATCGGCTCTACAATAAGTTCTCGTTGAATAAAACGTAAACCATACGAAATGACAAGGAACTCTTATGTCTGATGACGATGGATTGCTTTGCGCTTACTTGCTCGATGGAGACGGTGGAGGCCAACTCGTTGGTTGGGACGCCATCCATTCTCATAATAACGATTCATTGACTCTGTGGGTGCATCTCGACCGCAAACAGCAACAGAGCCAACAATGGCTTGAGCAGGACGCGGGGTTGGAAGCGCATGTCTGTGAAGCCATGTTAGAAGAAGTAACCCGCCCGCGCATTGAACGCTTTAAAGACGGCGTGTTATTGATTCTGCGTGGGGTGAACCTTAACGTCGGCGCCGACCCCGAAGACATGATTTCTGTTCGCTTGTGGGTCGAACCCAAACGCATCATCAGTCTGCGTTATCCGCGTTTGCAGGCAGTGCAGGCTTTGCGCGACAGCCTCGACGTAAAAAAAGGCCCTTGCGGCTCCGGTGATTTTATCGTGCAACTGGTCGACGGCCTTACCGACCGGATGGACCCGGTCATTGACGATTTGGAAGTGCAGATTGAAGAGTTTGAAACCGTAGCAATTGATCCCTCATCCCATCCCGATGTCTCCTTGCTGAGCGAACTGCGCCGCCGGGCGATTACGCTCCGGCGTTACATCGCGCCGCAACGAGAGGTGGTTTCCAGGCTTCAAGTTGAACCGTTGTCGTGGCTGGACGAAGTCTCTCGCGCTCAATTGCGCGAATCGTCTGACCAGATTCGCCGCTATGTTGAAGATTTAGACCTCGCGTATGAACATGCGTTGATTATTCAAGACCAATTGCAACACCGCATGTCGGAACAAATGAACCGCACTATGTATTTGGTGTCGATTATTGCCGCCATCTTTTTACCGCTTGGTTTGCTGACCGGTTTATTGGGCATCAACGTCGGCGGGATGCCCGGCGCGCATAACAGCGTCGCATTTTGGGTCGTTTGTATTATTCTACTTGTGCTTGCGTATATTCAAATTTGGGTTTTTCGCCGGATGAATTTCTTTTAGACGCGGGCTTCCACGTTCGCGTCATTGCGGGCGAAGCAGGCCATCGCACAGTATTTTGCAACCACTATATACATGAAAAGGCGGGCGGTTCGCCGCCGCGAACCAACCCGCCCTTCACTTCAACGCAATATTAGTAAGGCATACGAAACTGGATCGGCGATTGCGCTTTGGCTTCATCAAGCCCGAACAGGTTTGACATTTTGCTCGACATGAGATCAAGCAGCGTGAGTTCTTCTTTTTTCTGTTCGATCACGGTCGGGTCGCTGCGCATTCCCGCGAGTTTGGCCGCTAGATCAATGGCGTCGTCGAGCGTTCCTAACTTGTCGACAAGCCCGACGGTTTTGGCTTGGCGTCCAGTATAGATTTTCCCTTCCGCTGAAGCGCGAACATAGGCCAAAATGGTTTCGTCGTCAGGACGAAAGCGTAGCGTTTGCGGCGCGGCGCTCTCATCGCTTTCACCGGTGGCGTCTTCGACGGCTTCGTCCGCCATACGCGCTTGAAAGCGGTCGCGTTCTTGCTGATATTCTTGAATTATAACGGTCAAATCGGGCGAGAAGGGAAACGTCTCGCCGTGCGTTTCCGCGTTCCAACTGTCAAGCACTTCTTCCACCTGGCTTCGGCGGCCTTGCGCAACGGCTTCGACAAATTGTTCGTATGTGTCGTCGATGACGCTTTGCATCATGGCGCGTTCGTCGGTGGTCAGGGTGCGGTCATACGAACCCATGTCTTTATACTTGCCTGCTTTGACGGTCTCATAGTCGATGCCGATTTTTTCGAGCAACGCCTGCGCCTGCATGAATTTGGCGTAGACGCCGATGCTGCCGGTCATGGCGCCGGGGGTCGAGACAATCTGGTTCGCTTCACAGGCGACGTAATAGCCGCCCGAAGCCGCGACAGAATTGAAATAGGCGACCACCACCTTGCCGTGTTCATGGCGGATGTCGTGAAGGGCCTGATAGAGGTTTTGCGAAGGGCCGACCGCGCCGCCGGGGCTGTCGACTTCGAGCACAATGCCTTTGACGGAATGGTCGTCGCGGTAGGTTTCGAGTTGCTCGATCCAATCTTGTTCATAATAAATCGGGCCGACAATGCGCACTAACGCCAGGCGTTCTTTGCCCAGGATGTTGGGCGTCGAGCCTTGCACCATGTAAGCGATTATCGCGATAAAGACGCCCGCGAAGATCAAAAATAAAAAGAAAAAGGTTGCGAGTAACAGTAAACCTGTTGATTTCTTCATTGGTTATTTAGCCTTTTCTCGCTCGGCGCCGAACCGGTCGGCGTGAATTCATCGTGAGCGTATGATACTGTTCCATGGTCAGCATCGCCTTATGAAATAGCGCTGCTGTTGATAATCTATAGCGATTTTCGGGTTCGGCCCCGCCCAGCGACTGGGCTGGCTCCGAAACAGTATAACCCTTGCTTGGAGCGGATGAAATAAGCTTATGCCTTTTGAATACGGAACCTTGTTTTTGGTGGTGATGTTGACGGGCTGGGCGGCGACCCCGTTGTGCTTGCATCTGGCGCGCGCGCTGGATTTGGTCGACCACCCCGCGGAACGCAAGGTGCATGTTCAACCCATCCCCTATCTGGGCGGACTCGCGATATACGCCGCTGTGGCTGCGGGCTGCATCTACGTCGCCGTCTGGGCGCCGCACCTGCTCTATGCCCAATCTATTCAGCCCTCGCTGCTTGTCTTGTTCGGCGTTGCGACTTGTTTTCATGTTCTCGGCCTGATTGATGACGCCGTTTCGCTTTCGGCGGTGTTGAAAATGACAGTGCAAATCATCCTTGCGTCCGTGTTGGTGTCGCAGGGGTTCACCATTACCCAAATGACCAGCCCGATTGGCGGCGTCTTGCCGTTGGGGTGGGTCGGCGGCGTGTTGTCGGTGATTTGGATCATCACGTTAGTGAACGCTATTAATTTTATTGATGGTCTCGACGGCCTCGCGGCGGGCGTCGTTTTTTTTGCCGCGTTAGCGAATTTCTTGATCTCGCTTGATCCCTGGCAAAATTTCGTCTGTATAACGTCATTAATGTTGATGGGCGCCTGTTTGGGATTTCTGCCGTATAATTTTTCTCCAGCCAAAATTTTTATGGGCGACGCTGGTAGTTTGTTCTTGGGCGTGATGTTGGCGGGCGGGTCGCTGGCGAGCAACGTCAAAGGCGCAACGGTGATGTCGCTCTCGCTGCCGTTGGTGATTTTGACCATCCCGCTGATTGACGCGACGCTCACCGTTATTCGTCGTGGACGCCGCGGCGTCCATCTATTCAAGGCCGACCGCGAACACATTCATCATCGTTTGTTGCGGCTGGGGTTGTCTGACCGTCGCGCGGTATTGTTGTTGTATGGATTATGTTTTTTGTTGTCGATGGCGGCGGTATTGGCGTCGAAGTTGCCGCCGCGTTATACATTTTTATTTATATTGGTTTTCTTGGCTGCTGTGGGCTGGGGGTATTTCGCTTTTCATACGTTAGAACGCCGGGCGATGGCGTTCAACGGCGAAACTTCGCCGCCGCCGCAGCAATAAACGCGAGCGCCAAAATACCTGCGCCGCCCACGATACCATATTGCCAACCGGTTCGCTTGGGCTTTTCTACAACAGTGCGTTCCGGCAGGATGATGTTGACTTCAGCGTCTGGCGCCGTTTCGTCAAACGAGACTTGGCCTTTGATCGAGTCTGTCCCGGGCGCAAACCCCTTCTCGTTTAGAATTTCATAATCAAACGGCTTGAATTCGCGATAGGGAATATGCCCTTCGTAATGAACGCCGGGCGCGGTGACGATCTGCATCTGCTTCCAACCGGGCACGGTTTCTAAATCATAATCTTTTAATTGAAAGTCTAACGTGGCGCCGCGCGGCAGCCCCGCCGGCAGCGGACAGACATACCCCAGATCAACCTTGATGACGTGCATTCCATTATGGCCGAAATGAGCGTAAGCGTCGCCCATACGAAATTCCAGCGTTAGGGTTTCGTCGCCGATTTTTAGATATTGCCGCCCGCCGTAGCGTTTGCCTTCGGTTTTAACGTATTCTGCGCGCTCTTCGTCGGTGATGACGCCGTCGTCGTCAGGGTCAAGCCTCTGTGAGGCTTCCTCGGTGGAACTCAGCCCGAAAATGATTTGATAGACAAGCACAACCTGGGTTGGGGCCAGGGTGGCTTCGACGTAGCGGTCGATGCTTTCCGGGTTTAATGCGTGCGGCTGCGCGGCGAACGGCGCCGCCAGCAGCCATATCATTATTAGAAGTATAAACCGGGTTCGGTGCATGAGTTGTCGGCTATGCGTTTGAATCTGCAGCGGAGCGAATCAACAGCCCCGTTGGAATTTTCGGATAAAAGTCAGTCGATTTTTGCGGCATGCGAACGCCCGCCATCGAAACGTCAAACACTTGGGCGGGTGGAATGCCCGCCATCAAAAATGCGACATTGTATTCCGGCGTCTTAGCCAGGTTCATGGCTTCGTCTTCGCCGCGAATGTATTTTACGTGATTGACCAATTTGTCGTTGGTCAGCCCGAGCGCTTCTTCAAAGATGAGGCGGTGTAAGATGGTCACGTTCAATTCACGAATCGATTCCGGCGCCGCTTGCAACGAGGGCGATTCCGCTCCCTGCCGTATGCGATACGCCCACGTATAATGCCCGTCGTGAATGAGTACCGAACTGCGGGACGCGTCCGCCGCCAGCAAATCGCGCACTTCGGCGCCGTCGCTGATCGACACCGGCGTCATCGCGCCCAACGGGTCCAGTTTGGCTTGCACCCGGTCGAACCAGTCCGTCGGCAGCCCTTTCACCACGCGGTGGGTCGGCAGTACGCGCAGGCCGGGGTCAGCCAATGGAACAATGAACGCCAACACCTTGCCCCATGCTTCGTCTTTAGAATTTTTGCCGGTTTTCTCCATCATCTCACGGCGGTAATTGCAAGCCGTTTCATAGCGATGATGTCCGTCGGCGATAACCAGGTTGCAGGCTTTGACGCCCGCTTGTACGGCGGCCAAGTCGTCGGGATTGCTGATTGCGCGAAGCATGTGGCGTTGACCGTCGTCGCCGACAAAATCCAGCAGCACGTCTTTGGCGGAAGCAAAAATACTCGACCAGGTTGCGGCTTCGCCGTCGCCTAACAAAAAGATCGAAGACAGGTTGGCTTGCGCGGCGCGGGTCAAGCGCAGACGGTCGGCTTTAGGGCCTTCGAAGGTCTGCTCATGCGCCTTGGGGCCGCTGTCGTCTTCGAGGTCTAACGCGGCGAACAGCCCGGTGCGCGTCCAGGTTTGTTCTTCGGCCTGGTAGGTCTGGCTATACACATAAAATTGCGGGCCGTCTTGTTTTAGCACGCCTTCGTCTTGCCACGCTTGAAAACGCGCGGCGGCTTCCTGATACCAGTCGGCGGATTCTGAATCGGTCGAATGAGTGGTGACGTCGACTTCTTCGTCGCCGGGCTGGGGCAAGATCAATTTGACGACGTTATGTTCGTCGAGGCCCCATAAACGCTTGCGTTCTTCATGAGGGATTTTGTCGTACGGAGGAGAGATTAATTTGTCGATTTGCGGGACGCGGTCAAGGTTAAACCGCAACCCGGGAAAGGGGTGAATATCAGCCATGTTTCCGTCCAAACTATTGAATGTGTGTGATTAGGGATACGCATTTAATATAAGCTGATATGCGTCTCTTTGGTATGGGCGCAAGTCGCCTTCGTCGCGGCGGTGGAGCGGGCAAGGCTCGGTCGGCGCGGTGCCTGCGATAAAGGGAACACTATGCACCACCGGGAGGGCCGGGGTGGAGCGCTCATCCTTGACGTTCATACATTCATCGACCGCCAATTGACCGCTGAGGTCGCAGATTTCATAAAACTCAATGCCGGGCGGCGGCGGAATCTCACCGAACAATTGCGGCTGCAAATCATACGCCTGCTGCATGAAATCCATCCAAATCGGCAGCGCGACTCTGGAGCCGGTCATTTTGTTTCCCAATGATCGGGTGTAGTCGTCAAAGCCCATGTAAACGATGCACAGCATGTCATTGCTGTAGCCCGCATACCAGGCGTAGGTGCATTCATCGGTGGTGCCGGTTTTGCCGACGCTCCAAAACGGCAGTTCAAGCGCCTCGTCGGCGGTGCCGTCTTCAACCACGCCGCGCAGCAAGTAGGTGACTAGGTAGGCCAATTCGGGCGACAGGCGTTTGCGGTCGAACAGAGGTTGGTCGAATTCATAGAGCAAGTCCGGCTGTTTCTGGCGGGAATCCTGGCGCTGATAGACCTTGTCGACCATGTGCAGCCGGACAAAATCGCCCCGGTTCGCCAAGACCGAATAAGCCTGCGCCATTTCATAGGGGCTTGCCCCTGCTGAACCAAGCGAGATCGAGAGGTCTTCTTTTTCGATGCGCAGTCCAAAGAAATTTTTGCTGAACCGCACCAGGTTTTGGATGCCGGCCATGCGGCTTCCCTTGTAGTTGTCGAGCAGCCACACCGACGCGGCGTTAAGCGAATGCACCAGGGTATAACGCATGGTCACGCCGCCGAAATAGCGATTGTAGAAATTGCGCGGCGTCCAACCGGTCCAGTATTCATGCTTAATGTCTTGGAGGATCGACGCCAGCGTCCAGTTTCGGTCTTTTTCCGCCAGCGCGGCGGCCATGACGAACGGTTTGTAGGCGCTGCCGGGTTGGACGTTGGTTGACATGGTGGCGCGAATGAAATTGCCGCTATTGGTTTTGTCGTTGTAATCATATCCGCCTACCATCGCCAGCACCTTGCCGGTCGACGGCTGCACCGCGACCAGCGCGCCTTGTACGTGTTGCTCTTTCGCTAATATCAGCTGAATGCCCGATTCTCCCTCGACTGCTTTGGCGGGAAGGTAATAGTCAGGTTTTAAGATGTCAAATTCATCCCATTTGGCTTTTGTCTCGTCGATTGTCAGCGTAAACGGCCCTTCGCCGCCAGCGACATTGGGCAGCGTCACCGTTACGCTTTTTGTTTCAGGGTCATAGTCAGTCAGAATGCGGGCGTCGTATACGTCGCTTCCAACCTGAAGTTTGCCGGAGGTATGGCGGTTCACGCCGCGATAGCCCGGCTCGCCCCAATGCATCCCCGTTTTGTAGCGCATTCGGCGCTCGTGTTCTTCGATGCCTTTTTGCAGGGCTGCTTCCGCTGCTTCTTGCATATCAACGTCGATGGTGGCTTTGACGTCGATGCCTTTGCCTTTGATGCGCAATGGCTGGGCATTGTTGGACACAAAATTGCCGTTTTTAAACTGGCGTTCGATTTCCCATGAGAAATACGGATACAGCGCGATCTGGTTGCGCCCGAATGAGCCTTGTTTGAGTGTGAACGGCTCCGCGAGCGCTTGGTCGTATTGGGTTTGGGTAATGAACTGGTCGCGCAGCATGGCGCGCAAGACGGTGGCGGTGCGCGTGAGGGCCCGCTCCGGGTTTTTCGCGGGCGAATAGCGGTTGGGCGCTTGCAACATGCCCGCGAACAGGGCGCATTCTTTGATGGTGAGGTCACTGACGTTTTTGCCGAAATAATATTCTGCGCCGCGCGCCACGCCATAGGCTTGGTCGCCCAGAAAAACCTGGTTCAAATAAATTTCTAAAATTTCATTTTTGGTGTAGCGCTTTTCGATTTGCAGCGCGACTTTCCATTCCCAGTATTTACGCTCAAAGGCTTTGATGCCGGTCTTGGGCATTTGCGGCCAGGGCACCTTATCGTTATTGATGAGGTCTTCGGCCAACTGAATGGTGATGGTGCTGGCGCCTTGGGTGCGGGTCCAGGTTTTGATGTCATATATGATCGCCCGAATGATATCGGGAAGGCTGATGCCGCTATGCTCATAAAAACGGCGGTCTTCTAACGCAATCACCGCTTGGGGCAGATATTTGGGCATTTCAGATAGCGGCGCCATTTCGCGGTTTTGGGTATCGCTATAAAAATTTGCGATGAGTTGCTCTTTGTCGTCGCCCGAAAAAATCTGCGACGGCATGGCGGGCTGGTATTCTTCTAAAAATTCATTGACGGGCAACTGGGCCAGGTGCATGTCGAAATATCCGACCGTAAGCCCAACCGCCCCTCCCATGATGAGCGCCAGCAAGGCAAAGAATACGAAGAAAATGCGCCATAAACGGCTGCGTTTGCGTACCGGGCGGGCAGGCGCGGCTTTGGCAGCAGTTGGCTTAAGGGGCGCGGCGTCCGTCGGCTTGGATGCTTTTTGCTTTGGTTTCTGAATGGGCAGCGATGGTTTGTTCGTTGGGACTCCACGCGGCGCGGCTTTGCTCTGCCGGGTTTTCGCCATGCCGGGCGGTTGAGAAATGGGCGGCAAGGGGTTACGCGGCCCCTTGTCTTTGGGGCTGCCGCCGGGAGATGGGTATTGATTCAAATCATTCATATTCGAAAATTGGATCCAGTTATTCTAGTATGACGCATAGTTTACACAGTTTGCTCATACTTCAACCCGCTCTTTTCAATCATCCTAGCAAAATGTCGCAGGGGATTGGGTGAAGCGGCTTTCGTAGTCAGCGGCAATAAGCCGCGACGGAGACAAGCGAAACCCAACCCCGAGGCAATTTGCGACCAGCAATAATCTCTTTAAAACGAAAGAAGCACTTTTTTGGCGCCGGGCGTTTGGGCGTGCTCCCATGCCGCCGCTGCTTGATCGAACGGATAGGTTGCTTCGACCAGGCGCTCCACTGGCGGCTTTTGGCGTTCCAAAAACGCCAGGGCCGGGGCAAATTGTCCGCAGCGCGAGCCAACCACAGTCACCTCGTCAATCACTAACGGGGTTAAGTCTATAGGTTCGGCCTGCGCCATCGTACTCTTGAGCACGATGCGTCCGCGCGGCTTGACCAACTGCATGGCGCGGCGAAGTCCTGCGCTGCTGCCGGTTGCATCGACGACGACATCCCACTGACGGTTGATCGTTGAGTTTGGCTCTTGTTCTACGCTGGTTTGCAGCAGGTCGGATACGAGGTCTAATTTGTTTTGATGATGTCCAATGAGCAGGCTTGCGCCTTCGTGACGCAGCGCAAACGTCATTGCGATGAGCAACCCCAGTTTGCCGTCGCCAATAATGCAAACGCGCTCGGTCGGCTCAATGTGCATCTGCTCAAAAATTTCCAACGCCGCGGCAAGTGGTTCAGTGAACACCGCTTGTGGATCGCTGACCGGGTCGGGAACGCGAAGCAGGTTCTCTGCGGGCAGGCTGAGCCATTCCGCCATGCAGCCGCTGCGGTTTAAGATACCTAATACGCTGCGGTTAGGGCAATGGCGCTGCATGTTGCGCTTACATTCAGGACATTCGCCGCAGCCTGCATTAATTTCGCCGACCACGCGTGCGCCCTTAGGCCATGGAGCGTTCGCATCATCAATTACGCCAATGAACTCGTGACCGAGAATGCCGGTAAAGCCCATGTATCCTCGTGTGAGTTCTAAATCTGTCCGGCAGATGCCAGCGAGTTTTACGCGAACGCATATTTCCGTCGTGGATGCGCCCGGTTTTGGCGCGTCGTCCTGAATCATAATTCCAGGAGGCTGGCAGCGTACTGCTTTCATTATTCTCTGTCCTCTATCAGGTCGAGTAGGTATGTTGTAAAGTTTGTGTAGCAATTATTTACGAGATGATGATAATTTACCGCATTTATTTCAAAATGAATGCGTTTAGTGCGTGGATTTTTTTCCCTTGGCTATTATACTTCAATATCTAGTCATTTTTAATTATAGAGAAGGCTGAGTGAATGCAAATACAACGCGTGGATCAGGGGGATGTAACCATCCTCCAATTTGAAGAAGACGAGCAACTTCTTGATCCAGAAATCTTACAGGCGTATTTGTATGACCTGATGGACGAGAAGCGCTACCGGGTATTGATTGATATTGAAAATGTCCGGTATGTGAGCAGTTCTGTATTAGGCCTTTTTATTACAATCTGTAAAAGCGCAAGAGAAAATGACGGAGAAGTAAAGATCGTCAATGCGCAGCCTTCCGTCTCAAACGTGTTCCGCATGACCCGGCTTGATCGCGTGTTTCAAATGTTTAATGACCGCGATTCCGCCATCGCCTCCTTTGAATAATCTGGTTTGCAGGTTCTGCTTTGCAAATCATCTCTCTCTATCGGCTGATATACGACAGCCCCCCAAAGATAAATGGAACATTTTACGCTCTAGGCTCGTACTACTAGTAGTAAGAGAAATGAGCGCATGATCGTATCGCCAATTGGGATAACCGCCAATGAATAAAGCGTTTGACATAATACTGTGCGTTAAGCGCGCCCGTAGGGCTCAGCGATAGATACAGTTATGAAAACTCAATCCGCACATAATTCTGGCAACCACTATAAAGCCGCATTCACGCTGATTGAATTATTGGTCTCGGTTGCGATTGTCGGTATTCTGGCGGCGATTGCGATTCCCAATTTTCAAAACTCCCTCGTAAAAGCGAAAATGGCCAAGGCCGTCGCTGACATGAACGCCCTCTGCACCGCAATCGAAAGTTACCACATTGATAAAAACCGCTATCCCGCCTGGACGGAAATCGACGGGACGCATAAGAACCCGGTCGACCGCCGTCTAAACCCGCTGACCAGTCCCATGCCTTATATGTCCTCGATTCCTGTCGATCCGTTTATTTCGATATGGGAATACGCAGCCTACACGACGTATGATTACGTGGATGCGTGGAGTTCAATTCATTATAAAAAAGATGAAATTTTGGATATCTCTTTCCGTTGTTCGGAGTGGCGGCTGGCCAGCGCAGGCCCGGACGGCGCCGTGACCTTTGGATCGTCTTTTTCTTTCGACGCGACCAATGGCTTGCGAAGCGCGGGCGACATCGTCCGCACCGGGCCGACGACGAAGTTCCCCTGCGTTCCTTTTTTACGGAACAAATAACGCAGATTGCTGTTTGCTCAATAAAGTTCCCCTTGTTCAAGGGGGGACGGCGCTGAAAGCGCCAGGGGGGATCTCAAAACAGTACAAACAAAGCGATACATTTAAGCAATATTTCAAGGGCTGGCTCCGATCCTCTCCGCCTTGCCCTTGCCACCCAGTCAGTTTTACGGAAAAAATAATACAGAAGCGATTGTCTTAAAATTTAAGGTCAGTGTCATTGCGAGGAGGTCGAAGGCCGACGCGGCAATCTCGCAAATCGAAAAGCGAGATCGCTTCGCTATGCTCGCGATGACACGAATGATCGGTCGAGTAGAAAACAAATATCTTCCTCCACTGGGAATTCGAGGAAAACGACAAAAAAAAACGGGCAATCGAAATTCGATTGCCCGCTGGTGTTTCATGTGACGGTCGCTTAATTCAAAAAGTCTTTGATCTCGCGAGCGCGTAATGGGTGGCGCAATTTGCGGATCGCCCGTTGTTCGATTTGGCGCACCCGTTCGCGAGTGATACCGAAGCGCTTTCCGATATCGCCTAACTTCCAGACTTTGCCGTCAGTCAGGCCGTAGCGCATGCGAAGGATGGTTTCTTCCCGTTCGGACAACTGACCGAGAATTTCTTCAATGCGCTCGTCGAGAACTTCATTGGCCAGTACATCGTCCGCCGATTCAATGCGCGGGTCTTTAATCAATTCGCCAATGGTGGTCTCTCGATCTTCACGGACGGGCGTCTCTAGCGAAATGGGGTCTTGTTGCCAACCCAATAAGTCGCTGATGCGGTCTTCGTCCAACTCGAGATGCTTCGACAATTCTTCCATGCTCGGGTCGCGTCCCAGTTCCTGCAAAAGCATTTTTTTCGCTTTGTCTACCTGGGCGATTTGGTCCGCCACGCCAGTCGGGAGGCGCACGGTTCGGCGTTGTTGCTTCACCGCGCGGGAAATGCTCTGGCGAATCCACCAGACGGCGTAGGTGCTGAATTTGGTTCCGCGATGGTAGTCAAATTTATCGACGGCGCGGGTCAGCCCTAAGTTGCCTTCTTGAATCAGGTCCAACATTGGGATGCCGCAGTGTTTGTAGCGTTTCGCGACCGACACCACCAAGCGCAAGTTGCCGCGAATCATGTTCTGGCGGGCTTCACGGATTTGGTTTAGCCCCTCGGTGACCAAGTCGCAGCATTCTTGCAGGCGGTTGGGCGTATCGCCGGTTTCATCGGCAAAGGCTTTGCGTTCTGAACTGGACATGATGCTACTCAAGTTCTTTTCTGCATCGCGTACCGAACGGGCCAACGCCCAAAGCGCATTCACATCGAGGTCCATCGAGTAGAGAATCTGGCTCCACTTCTTTTTGCGGTTGACCAATTGGCGGTCTGACAACAAACCGGAGTCGTCTTCTTCAAACCCGCTTTTGATGTCGCGCAAATTTTTGCGGAGAATTTTAATCTCTTTCGCCAGTTCCGTTTTGCGGCGCGTACGTCCAGCGTCGGGGTTACGGAACATGGTGTGCGCCGAACGGTCGCCCCGGCTGAGATCGTTGACGATATCTTCCAACTCGCGAATTGCGATGCGAGAGTTCGACAGGCCTTCCGCGAGCAGGCGGCGACCCGTATCCATCATTTCGTAAATTTCCACTTCTTCATCTTTGGTTAAAAGCGGAAATTCGCCGATTTGGCGCAAATAGTCTTTTATGGGGTTATCCATAGAGCGGGAAGGCGTACTTGGTTTCCGCGCGCGTTTGGCTTTTTTCGGCTTCGCAACCTTTAAGTCTGGTTCGCTTGCAAATGGTTCTTCAACGGATGAAACGTCTGCATCCGGTTCGAGCGTTGCGATGGCGCCGATGCTGTCGTCCCAATCACTGGTTTTGGCTGACGTATACATAGTGTCGGCTCCCCTCTGTAAGATAGTGTCCCTTTTTTAATACGCAATGAATGTTCCAATATTGTCAAGGGGTAGTCTATCTAAAGTAAAACATGCGTGTTATTGCTGCATAGATGTTTGAAAATGGTGAAAAGTTGATCAAATGTGTGTCATTTTTGGGATGTCAAATTGGTTTCTGTGTCAGAAATGCTCTATTTACAGTCAAAATGATAGAAGAATTTCACTTTTCATCATTCCCGTAAAAGTTGATTTACATTTTGAATTACGCTTTTGGCGGTTTGATGTAACGCGTTCGGTTACAGAATCAATTTCCGCAACAAAAAAAGAGGCCTGCAAACGCAGGCCTCTTGAGTAATCGTTGGTATTTCAGTGAGTTAGGTGAGGATCGAACTGCCCATCAGGTATTTATCCACCCCAATGGCTGCCTGGCGGCCTTCGTAAATCGCCCATACGACCAGAGATGCGCCGCGTTTCATGTCGCCGGCGGCGAAAACGCCCGGCTTGGACGACATATAATCTTCGTCGACGGTCACATTGCCGCGTGGGTCGAGATTGAGGTCTAAATCAGCGATCAGGCCTTTTTTCTCCGGCCCGGTGAAGCCCATCGCCAGCAAGACGAGGTCTGCATCCAGGTCGAATTCAGAGCCGGAAACTTCTTTCATCTCGCGGCGCCCGTCAGCATGGGTGACAAATTCGACTTTGACGCCGTGGAGTTTTTCGACGCGGCCATTCGAGCCGGAGAACGATTTGGTGCTGACGCTCCAGTCGCGGTCTCCACCCTCTTCGTGAGAACTCGAACTGCGCAGGGTAAACGGCCAGTGGGGCCAGGGCATATTTTCGGTGCGGGTTGCGGGCGGCTTGGGCATAATTTCAAATTGGGACACATGCTTGGCGCCCTGACGAAGCGAAGTGCCCAGGCAGTCGGAACCGGTGTCGCCGCCGCCAAGAATGATGACGTTCTTGCCCGCTGCTGAGATGAACTCCTCATCGGGAATGACATCGCCCGCGACGCGCTTGTTGTTCATCGTTAAAAATTCCATTGCCAAGTGGACGCCGTCCAACTCGCGGCCTGGAATCGGTAGGTCGCGCGCCTGCATGGCGCCGCCGC
Organism: Candidatus Hinthialibacter antarcticus; assembly: GCA_030765645.1. Lineage (NCBI taxonomy): Bacteria > Candidatus Hinthialibacterota > Candidatus Hinthialibacteria > Candidatus Hinthialibacterales > Candidatus Hinthialibacteraceae > Candidatus Hinthialibacter > Candidatus Hinthialibacter antarcticus. Next base: position 35,082 of record JAVCCE010000067.1, read on the forward strand.
ACAATACGATTGCGTCATATTGATCTAACAGTTCGTCGCCTTTGACGTCGAAGCCGACATTGACGCCGGTTTTAAATTCGACGCCTTCTTCCGACATCATGTTGACGCGGCGGTCAATCATATATTTTTCCATTTTGAAGTCGGGGATGCCGTAGCGCAGCAGGCCGCCGATGCGGTCGGCTTTTTCAAACAAGGCCACGGTATGGCCCGCCCAGTTAAGTTGTTGCGCACACGCCATGCCCGCAGGGCCAGAGCCGATTACGGCGATTTTTTTGCCCGTGCGGCGCGTGGGGACTTTGGCTTTGATCCATCCTTCGTCAAAGGCGCGGTCGGCGATGTTGCGTTCAATTTCTTTGATGGTGACAGCGTCGTTGTTGATGTTGAGAACACAGGCTTCTTCACACGGCGCCGGACAAACCCGCCCGGTCACTTCAGGAAAATTGTTGGTTTTGTGAAGACGCCGAATCGCTTCTTCCCAGCGGCCTTTGTATACCAGGTCGTTCCAGTCGGGGATGATGTTGCCCAGGGGGCAGCCCCACTGGCAGGTCGGGACGCCGCAATCCATACAGCGCGCGCCCTGGTTGCGCATCTCATCTTCGCTGAGATGACCGTGAAACTCGTTATAACTTTTGAGCCTCTCATCAACCGGGCTATCGACCGGCGTCTGACGTTCTTTTTCGAGAAATCCTGTAACCTTACCCATTGATACTCCTCGTTACTTGGCTGCGGCGGCCACGCCGGGTTGTTGGTCTTGTGCGCGGGCGGCCAACTCGTTGAGATAGCGCCGATATTCTTTTGGCATGACTTTAATGAATTTCGGCAAGGTTGCGTCCCAGTCTTTGAGAATGGTTTCCGCAACGGTGCTGCCGGTGAATGCAAAGTGTTTTTTAATCATTTCATGCAACTCAGCAACATCGCTGGCTGCTTGTACGGGTTCCAGATCAACCATAGACGGGTTGCAACGGCCTTTGAACCCGCCGTCGATATCGTAAATGTAGGCGATGCCGCCGCTCATGCCCGCCGCAAAGTTGCGTCCGGTGGTTCCGAGAATGACAGTGCGACCGCCGGTCATATATTCGCAGCCGTGGTCGCCTATGCCCTCGACGACGGCGCGCGCGCCGCTGTTACGGACACAGAAGCGCTCGCCCGCTACGCCTCTGAAGAAACACTCGCCGTCGGTCGCGCCGTATAACACGACGTTGCCGATGAGGATGTTGTCCTCGGGGACATACGTGGCTGTCTTGGGCGGATACACAATGGCGCGTCCGCCCGACATGCCTTTGCAGACGTAATCGTTGGCGTCGCCTTCGATTTCCATGGTTATGCCATTGGCGAGAAAGGCGCCGAAACTCTGTCCCGCTGATCCATTGAATTTAATGTGGATGGTACCGTCAGGCAAACCAGCCAGGGCATATTTTTTCGCGATTTCGTGGCTCAAGGTGGTGCCGACGGTGCGATTAATGTTCACAATCGGCATATCGAGTTTGACTGGCGTTTTGTTTTCGATTGCGTCTTTGCACAGTTCAATCAATTTATTGTCGAGCGCCCCATCCAAGCCGTGGTCTTGCGTACTCACATTATGGAGCGGATGTTTTTCCGCCTCGGCGGGTTTATGAAGGACTTTTTGCAGATCGAGCGTCTTGGCTTTCCAGTGTGTGATGTCCTGACGCGGCTTCAAGTATTCGGTGTGTCCAATCATGTCAACGACTTTGCGAACACCGAGCGACGCCATGATTTCACGAATTTCTTCGGCGATAAAGAAGAAGAAGTTGACCACATGTTCGGGTTTGCCTTCAAATTTTTTGCGCAATTCTTCGTTTTGGGTTGCGATGCCGACCGGGCACGTATTCAGGTGGCACTTGCGCATCATGATGCAGCCGGAGGCGATCAGCGGGGCGGTAGAGAAGCCGCATTCTTCCGCGCCTAAGATAAACGCAACGGCGGCGTCGCGTCCGGTTTTCATCTGGCCGTCAGTTTGGACGACAATGCGACCGCGCAGGTCGTTCTTGACGAGAACCTGCTGAGTTTCAGACAGGCCGAGTTCCCAGGGCAAGCCCGCGTGTTTGATCGAAGACATCGGAGACGCGCCGGTGCCGCCGGAGTCGCCGCTGATGAGAACGTGGTCTGACTTGCCTTTTGATACGCCGGCGGCGATGGTGCCGACGCCAACTTCGGAGACCAATTTGACTGAGACGCGCGCGCGCGGGTTAGAATTTTTTAAATCATGAATCAACTGCGCCAAATCCTCGATGGAATAAATATCGTGGTGCGGCGGCGGAGAGATCAGGGTCACGCCGGGGGTGGAGTGGCGCACCTTGGCGATGACTTCGTTGACCTTGTGTCCGGGCAACTGGCCGCCTTCGCCGGGCTTTGCGCCTTGCGCCATTTTAATTTGCAACTCGTCGGCGTTGGTTAGATATTCGATGGTGACGCCGAAGCGGCCTGACGCGACTTGCTTGATCGCGCTGCGCTTGCTGTCGCCGTTGGGCATCGGCTTGAAGCGGATCGGGTCTTCGCCGCCTTCGCCAGTGTTGCTTTTGCCGCCCAGGCGGTTCATGGCAATCGCCAAGTTCTCGTGGGCTTCTTTGCTAATGGAGCCGAACGACATCGCGCCCGTGCAGAAGCGTTTGACGATTTCCGCCGCTGGTTCTACCTCTTCAATCGGGATCGACCCGTTCGTCGAATGGAACTCCATCAAGCCGCGAATAGTGTTGTGTTGTTTGTTTTCGTTATTGACGCCTGCGGAGTAATCTTTAAATGTTTTGTAATCTTTGATCTTGACCGATTGCTGTAATGCCGCGATCGAATCGGGGCTCATGCGGTGGCGTTCGCCGCCTCGGCGCCACTGATAACTGCCGCCGATCATCAAGTCGGGGTTGCCGTCCGGCACGGGCGGGAAGGCGTATTCGTGGCGCAGTTGGGTTTCGCGGGCGATGACCTCTAGCCCGATGCCGCCGATGCGCGAGGTGGTCCAGGTGAAATACTCGTCGATGAGTTCCTGACCAAGGCCGACCGCCTCAAAAATTTGCGCGCCAGTGTAACTTTGCAGCGTCGAAACGCCCATTTTCGAGAAGACTTTGAGTAAGCCTTTGTCGATGGCGTTGATGTAATTTTTAATGGATTTCTCTTTGTCCATACCGGGCTTGAGCGCTTCATCGTCCCAGAGGGCCAAGGTTGTTTCCAGCGCAAGGTAAGGGTTGACGGCTTGTGCGCCGAAGCCCGCGAGTACGGCGAAATGCTGCACTTCGCGCGGCTCGCCTGATTCCAACACCAAACCGACGCGGGTGCGCGAGCCTTCACGAATCAAGTGATGGTTAACGCCGCTGCTGGCTAAGAGCGCCGGGATCGGGGCGTTGTTTTCGTCAACGCCTCGGTCGGAGAGAATTAATATAGTGAAACCGTCTTTGATGGCTTGCGAGGCTTCTGCGCGGACGCGGTCCATCGCAGCCTTCAACCCGGCCTCGCCTTCGGCGACGGGGTAGAGCGTTTTAATGGTTTTGCTGCGCAAGCCGGGTTGATCCAGGTTGCGAAGTTTTTCGAGTTCCTCATTGGTGAGGATGGGCTGCGTTAAGCGCACCCGGCGGCAGTAGTCGGGTTTTTCTTCGAGCACATTGCCTTCGCTGCCTAAGAACACGTCCAGCGACATGACCAACTCTTCGCGAATCGGGTCGATGGGCGGGTTGGTGACTTGCGCGAACAGTTGCTTGAAGTAGTTGAACAACAACTGCGGGCGGTCAGACAACACCGCGAGCGGCGTATCGTTGCCCATTGAGCCGGTGGGTTCTTTGCCGTCGTCGGCCATCGGCCCGATGAGGAACTTCAAGTCTTCGTCGGTATAGCCGAAAACCTGCTGGCGTTTTTGGGTTGACAAACTTTCTTCGGCGGCGCCATTGGTGTTTTGCGGCGCTTGAATGTCGTCAATCATCAGGCGGTGTTGTTTGAGCCACTCGCCGTAGGGCTTTTGGCTGGCGAGTTGTTGTTTGAGTTCAACGTCTTCGGTGATCTCGCCTTTTTCGGTATCAATGAGAAACATGCGGCCCGGTTGTAGGCGGCCTTTTCGCACTATGTCCGCCGGGTCGATCTGCAATACGCCGGTTTCGGACGACATCACGACGAAGCCGTCCTTGGTGACGACGTAGCGCGATGGACGCAGGCCGTTGCGGTCAAGCACGCCGCCGACTTTGACGCCGTCGGTGAAGACGATTGAGGCCGGGCCGTCCCACGGTTCCATCAAGCAGGAGTGATATTCATAAAAATCAATCTTGTTTTGGCTCATGCTTTCGTGACCGCTCCACGCTTCGGGAACCATCATGCAGATGCAGTGCGCTAACGAGCGGCCTGACATGAGCAGCAGTTCCAGCCCGTTGTCGAGCGTGGCCGAGTCGCTGGAGCCGGGAATGCAAATGGGAAAAATCTTCTTGATGTCGTCGCCAAAGAGTTTCGATTCAAACAGCCCCTGGCGCGCATTCATCCAATTGATGTTGCCGCGCAGGGTGTTGATTTCGCCGTTGTGGGCCAAATAACGGAACGGCTGCGCCAAACTCCACGTGGGGAAGGTGTTGGTGCTGTAACGCTGGTGCATCAACGCGATGGCTGATTTGAAACTCTTGTCTTGCATATCAATGAAATAGGCGTCTATTTTATCGGCGACCAACAGGCCTTTATACGCAAGCGTCTTGCACGAAAACGTAGGCGCATAAAAGAAGCCGACTTCGGTTTCATGCGCACGGGCGTAATTTTCGATCAATTTTCGAATGACGAAGAGCTTGCGCTCGAATGAATCGCGATCTTTGATCGCGTCGCTCTTTTTGATGAAGACCTGGCGCATGAATGGCTCGGTTTCGCGCGCCAACCAACCGATTTGAGTGTTATTAACCGGAACATCGCGCCAGCCCAGAACGGTTTGGCCTTCTTCGGAGATGGTTTTTTCAATCACCAACTGCATGGCGGCGCGTTTATCGGCGTCTTGGTCGAAAAACAACATGCCCACGCCATAATCGCCGTTGGCAGGCAGATCGAAGCCCATCTTATCAGAATGGGTGCGAAAAAACTCATCGGGAATCTGCATAATCATCCCGGTGCCGTCGCCGGTTTCGGGATCGCAGCCGCAAGCGCCTCGGTGGGTCAGGTTTACCAAGACTTCCATGCCGCGCTTAATGATGTCGTGCGCTGGTTTACCATGGATATTCGCCAAAAAGCCGATGCCGCAGTTGTCGTGTTCGTAAGCTGGATCGTAGAGGCCTTCTTTAGGCGGTAGATGTCCCTTAATCATGTGTCGCTCCCAATGGCGGTTTTGGTCGTTCGCGTTAGATGCAGCGCTATCTCTCTCGTTTTGTTCGAGCGTGTGCTGCGCCTGAAATTGAGTCGTCTTTATTTTAGTGGCTGAAAGACGTTTATTTGCGGGGATCCAGCATTCGAAACACCGATAAGAATGGTTTCCCGATTATAATCCGTAGCACTAAAGCAACAATAAATCGAAGTGCCCCCTGCTTTCGCGTAACGTTTCTTGACGCCCCCATATTCGTGAGGGGCTCCACATTATAACCAAAACCTAGCGTTCGTCTAGATTTTTAACCATTTCCAGCGAATTGGGGCATTAGAGAATATATAGGCTTAAGTTTATAAAGCAGAGAGTGTTTATCCTCTTTTATTACCGTTGTTTATTTGCTCCCACAGCATAACAATCTCTTGTTGAATCCGTAGGTTGATCTCTTGGATGCTCGCATCTCCCGGCTGGAAGGGCTTGCCGAAAACGATATCGACCCGGTTGCGCTTGGGCCATCCGGCGCCTGTGGGCAGAACCTTGTGCGCGCCGAAAGTCGCCACCGGAACAATCGGAACCTGCAGGTTGTGCGCAAGTATGCCGGCGCCGTCTTTGAACTCGTTGAGATTGCCGTCGAGTGTGCGGGTGCCTTCGGGGAACAGCAAGATGCTCCATCCCTTGTCGACCAGTTCCCCTGCGTAGGCCATGCTCTGGCGAAAGGCGCCGGTGTTCGAGAAGGGGAATATGTTAAACCCAATGGTTGAGATGTTCCACGCGCTCCACACCGCCAGCCTCGTTAAAAAGCCTAAGCCATCAGTGATGAAATATTCCGCCCATGCGGCGGGGCAGGCTTTTGCGCCCAAATGGGCAGGCGTCAGCAATTGGATTAAGGCGGTGTCGATATGGCTGGTGTGGTTCGAGACAAAAAACACCGGGCCTTTTACGTCCTTCAAGTTTTCAAGCCCGGAGCAATGAAGGTCGCAAAACAGGCCGATGGCGGGGCGGACGACGCTGTTCTGAAACAACCAGCGAAAGGCTCGGGTCGGCTGCGTGAGCGTCCAACGGCGAATATGGAGCGGCTGGGCCTGGTTGCTGGAATGCAGCAAGGCCTCAAGTTCGCGGACGGTGGTCTCGGGCGTCAGGGCGCGTTCGTCCACATCGGTCCTGAACTCCGCCTCTAACTGGGCGGCCAATTCGACCCGGTCAATGGAACTCAACCCTAAATCATCGCCTAGTTTTGATTCCGGCTGAATTTCATCGAGCGCCAGGTTGCTGAGTTCACACAAAATGCGTTGCAGCGCCGTCCCTTTTGCTGATGGAGGCGCTGCGCCTTTCGGCTGAGTGATCTGGCTTTTGACTTCTTTCTTTTTGATTTTCAATGTCGGCGTCTTGGGGAACTCCGGCTCCGGCCAGACGCTGAATTCCTGGATGCGCTGTTCAGGTGGAAGTTGGGCGTTTGCGGATTTGACGGCGGCCTCGGCGGAGCCTGCGTTCTCATTGAGCAGCAGCACGGCGTGGATTTCTTCTTCGCGCTCGCCCACGCCGATCACGCAACTTTCTATGACGCCCTCGACCTGGTTTAAGACGTTTTCAATATCTTCTGGGTAGATATTGATGCCGTCGGCGGTAACGATTACGTCTTTTAGCCGGGTTCGGATATACAAGAAGCCGTTGTCGTCGATCTCGCCTACGTCGCCGGTACGGAACCAGCCGTCCCGAAACACTTTTTCGGTTTCATGCGGCTTTTGGTAATACCCGCCGAACACGTTGGGGCCGCGCGCGAGAATTTCCTTGCCTTCGCCCAACTGAATTTCGACGTTCGACACTGGCAGGCCCACCGAGCCGACCCGGCGGGCGTTGGGCTGAGCGGCGGTCAAAACCGGGCTGGTTTCAGTGAGGCCGTAGCCCTGCCAGATTTGAAATCCCAATCCAAGCCAAAAGCGCTCCACATCCGGCGCCAGGGCGGAGCCGCCCGAAACAAACGCATGAAAGCGCGTGTTGAATCGCTTATGAATAAAACGAAACAGTAACTTACGCGTCCAGCGCGGCAGGATATTTGCGCACCGTATCGCCAGACGAAATATACCCGCAACTCCTTTGGCTTCGAGTTGTTCTTCGATGCGTTGTTTGAACATGTCTAACAGGCGCGGCACCAACACCATGACGGTAATGGTTTCGCGTTGGAACACTTGAGCAAGCGCGGAGGGTTTCAGTGTTTTCAGATAAAGAACCGAACCGCCCGCCGCCAAGACCGTCCAAAAGCCAGCGGTTTGTTCGAGCGCATGGCTCAGCGGCAAGACCGACAACGCGTGATATGACGCGTCAACCGGAATATGCGCCAAAATGTCGCTGACGTTGACCGCCTGGTTGCGTTGAGTGAGCACCACGCCTTTCGGATCGCCCGTGGTGCCCGAGGTGTACAAAATTTGTGCGACGTCATCCGGCTGGATGGGAGCGTCCTGCGTATGCGGTTGGGCTGATTCAACTTTTTGAAACAGCGTTTCGGTGAGCACGGTTGGAGCGTCAATTGTGGGGTCGGCGCTGAATTGCGACCGCACCAGCAATTTCGCTTGCGTCTCCCGCGCAACGTGTTGAATGAACTCCGGCGTATGCCGCGCATCAATGGGAACCAGAACCACGCCGGAAATCACGCATCCACAATAGACCATCGCCCATTCGGGGCTGTTGGGCGTCCAGATCAGGATGCGGTCGCCGCGCTCGACGCCGATGGAGCGCAAATAGCCCGCAAAGCGCAACGCCTGTTCATACAACTGCGCGTATGACGTATGGAAGATGCGAAACCCATTGAAAAAGCGGATGGCGTCGTCGGTCCCGCGTTCAGGGAACGTATTGACGATGTCCGCTAGAGTGTTGAATTCACGCTTCGTCATGATGATGTCCCCTTGCGAAATAATGGCTGCGCGCGTTTGTCGGGCGCAAAGGCCAGGCAAATCAGTCCAGCGATGAAGAAGCCGATCAAAATATAAATTGCAACTTCGTAGCCGTATGTTGTCGCCGCCCAGCCAAAGACTGCGGGGCCTAATGCGCCGCTGGCTTTATTGAATAGCGCCAGAAATCCAAAATATTCGCCCATTTGTTCGGGCGCCGCGAATTGAATCAAGAAGGGGCGCACGGCGGCTTGGTACGACGCCATCGCTGCGCCGCCGATCATCCCGGCGATGGTGAACGGCGTCAGCGTTTCGATCCAGAGAAATGCGACCAGTACCATGATCCAGACGACGCCGCAAAAGAAAAGCACTTTTTTCGGGCCGAAGCGGTCGGTCATCTTGCCTGCGATCCAAGAGCCGATTGCTGCGGCAAAGGCCAAGCCTGCATAGATTTTGACGAACTCTTGTTGGGAAAGCCCCAGTTTGGTTTCGCTGAATAAGTACAAAAATACCACCACCGACATGATGGCGTTCCAAAATAAAAACGCGCAGCCGAGAAAGGCGACGAACCCCGGTTGTTGCGGCAGACGGCGTACGGTTTGGCCTAACTCGCGAAACGCGCGTGAAATTTCTTTGAAGGCGCTTCGTTGCGATGGCGTCTTGGGTTCGCGAATGACGAAAAACGGATAGAGCGAAAACCCAAGAAACAGCACCGCCGTCAATACAAACGTGCCGCGTACGCCGAACTCGGTGTCCCACCCGGCGTAGGCCATCCATGCGGCCAGCGCGAGCAGTGAAAAGGGCGTACCCAGGTAGCCTACGCCGACGCCCCAGCCGCTGACCGTGCCTTGCGTTCTTTCGTCGGCAAGTTTGGGGAGAATGGCGTCATAGACCGCGAGGGAGATTCCATACAAAAATAACGAAACCACCGCCAGCGCCAGCGCGATATACAAACTCGAAAACGCAATCGCGAACGAGGCGGCGCAACAACCCAGCGTACAGAGAATCAGGTAAGGCATTCGCCGACCGCTTTGGTCGGACAACGCCCCCACCACTGGCACCAACACTGCCGCCAGCAGCGTTGAAACCGACATGACATACCCGACGTGGATTTCTTGCCCGCCCGCGTAATTCTTGATGAACACCGGGAAGAAAAATGTGATAAACAGGGCCGAGTACATCGTGTTGGCGAAATCGTAGATGCACCATGCTGCGATTTGATTGCGTGGGCCAGTTCTCATAGTGGTTCCTAAAAATACTGTTTGTTTATATGTAAACAATATCCGGCGGCGGTAGAAATGTCAAGTCATTCTTTCATTTTTTTTCGCGCCTATGTTGGGGACGCCCGGTTCGCTTGTTCGACTGGCGCAGGGTCGATCAAATTTTCTAAGGTGGTTTTGTCGATTGGGCCTTCCGGGTAAAAAACGGCGATCCGTTTGCATAGGTTTCTCAGCTCGCGGACGTTGCCGGGCCAGGGGTAGTCTAACAGAAAGCGTTGTCCGTCCGCGAGGAGCCGCCCGTTGTATCGAGGAAGAAAGTGATGAAACAATTGCAGCGCGTCTTCGCTGCGTTCGCGCAACGGGGGCGCGTGGAGGCGAATGACGTTGAGCCGGTCATAGAGGTCAGGCAAGAAGCGCCCGGCTTGTTGTTCTTGGACAAGATCGCGATTGGCCGCCGCAATGACGCGGGTGCGGATTTGCAGAGGCTGGGTGGAGCCGATGCGTTGGATAGTGCGTTCTTCCAGAAAGCGTAAAAATCGCCCCTGCATTTCCAACGATAGCGAAGCAATCTCATCGAGAAAGACGCTGCCTTGGTGGGCTTGTTCCAATAGGCCGATGTGGCGATGCACCGCGCCGGTAAAGGCGCCGCGTTCATGGCCGAACAACACCGACTCCGCCGTCGCGGCGTGGAGGGCGGCGCAGTCAACCGTGATGAAGGGGCCGCCCTTGTTGGCGCTGAGTTTGTGCAGCGCTTTGGCGATCAGTTCTTTGCCGACGCCGCGTTCTCCGGTTAGCAGGATGGTTTCGTTACAGGCGGCGGCGGTGCGCACTTGCGCTTCGAGCGTTTTCATTACCGGACTGTCGCCTATGATGGCAAAGCGTTTGAAGGAGATCGGTTTCATTGCGTCCTCGCTGAAAGGTAGAGTGATATCGCATTTCAGCGTAGGCGGAGGGGCGTCCCGCGTTCATCCCCCAGGTGGCGCCGTTTTGTCATAAGTTTTAATCAGCAAGCGGCGGCGTGGATGGTTCTTTCTTTTTTAGGAGATAAATTGGCTCGATGATGTGGGATTTATCTGCGGTTTGGATGAAGCGCACCCATCGGGCGAGGCGGTTGCCTTCTCGTTTTTCGTGCTCTTTTTCTTTTTTGCAATACCCGGATGAGACGATCTCATAACCATTCTGCATGGTTAAGTCCATCGCGTCAAACACACTCTTGCGGCACAGGGCGAATGTCGGGCGATGCTCATGGAGTTTGGCTTGAAAGAGGTTCTCATGCTTTTCCAATTGCGAAAAAGTCAGAGAAGGAATATCGAATAAGAATAATTTCTTATGGAAATAGCGCTCGTTGACCAATAGTTCAAACGGCTGGACTTGTTGTTGTAATTGCAACGCAAATTTGGTGACGGGAAAGAGTTGCTTTGATGGCAGTACGGCCTGGAAAATGATGCAATGCAAAAATAGCAGCCAGACCGCGACGGACAGGATGCGCGCGGCGGGCGTTCGCGAGATCGCCAAACTAATTACGCCCAGCGCCAAGCATGAACTGAGCATGACCGCCGCCCCCGTCGAATAGACGATGTCTCCTAAGAGCAAATGCAAACTAAGAGCGGTTGTCGACGCGATGGCGCCCAACACGCCGATAAACCAATACGTTTTATGAAACCGGGGCGTCTCGCCAGAGGGCATGAGCGCTTGTACGCAAAGAAGCGCCAGCGGCAGCGACCATTGCAAGGAATACCACTGGTGTTTTTCGCCTACGATGAGGGAATAAAACAAAACGTAGGTTGCAAACCAGACGAACGGATACGAGCGCTTTAATGCTTGCCCAAATGATTGGCGATTGTTTTTTTGAAGCCACTGTCTCAGTCGCAGCAACGGGAACCAAGACCACGGGGCGAAATACAACAACAAGACGGGCAGGTAATACGCCGGGGAGTTTTCGAGAGAAAAGACGCGCCCGGCGGTTTCCTGGCCCATCATAGTTAACAGGCGCATCGGGCCGAGTTTCGCCATCAGCATAAAATACCAGGGGGTAATGATTGCAAGCAATAGCAGGGCGCCAGGAAATGACATCAGGCGTTTGAGTTCATGGCGGCGTTGGTTCAAACAAAGATACGCCGCCGTTACGGCGAACGGTAACAGAATGCCGACCGGGCCTTTGATGTTGAACGCCAAGCCCGCGCCCAAATACAGAAACAGCAAGTCGCGCGTACGGCGCGTCGTCAGCCAGCGCCACGCCGCCAGATGGGCGCAAGCCATAAAAAACGCCAGCGTCATTTCCGGCACGGCGTAATGGGCGTAACGGTAAAACACATCCATCGACGCTAACACCCACACTGTTAGCGCGCGGCGTTTCTCATCCGCAAAAATCCAGCCCGACGAATAATACGCTGCGATTAACATTCCCAACGAAAAGAGCCACGACGCCATGCGGCTGGACGCGAACCCATGCCCCAGGATGGATTGAAAGGAGAGCATGAGCCAATAAAACCCGATGGGTTTGTTGATGCGGGGGACGTTGTTATAACTTGGGACGAAGAATTCGCTCTGCGCCAACATGCTTCGAGTGGAATTCATGTAGTAATTTTCATCTTGATGGTAGACGTAGGGGTTCGGCAAGGTGATTGCGGTCAGCAGCGCAAACAGCAGCAAGGGCAGCAACAAGCCGAATGGCTTTCGCGTCCAAAGAGAAAGCAGGTCGTTTACCATAACCCGGTTAGTATATGGAGAAGCAGGGCGCTCCTTAAAGGTTCGTTTAGATTTATTTGCAATTTTTTTGCGCACAAAAAAAGCGGGACGGCCAATTGACCGCCCCGCTTTGTCGCGTTGTGATGAGTGGGTCTACTGTTCGGAGCGCTCGCGGAAGAACATGTTGGTGCGTTGATCGGGGCGGAAACCGCGGTCGCCGGGTTGGCGTCCCAGGCGCCGGTTTTGGGCCGGGTTGAATTGGCCGGTCGGGTCGATCATGGACGCTTTGGGGTCGGAGCGCAACACAATTGGCGCTACGCCGCGAATGGTCTTTTTGATTTTTCGCCCTTCGGTGATGCTTTCAAACTCAATGTCAACAATCACGCGGACCGCGCCGTCATAGGTTCGGCCTGGAACAAAAGCCAACATGCGGTCTTCTTCTAATGTTTCGATGAAGTCCGCTTCGCGGTCAGTAATCGATTGGTCAAACCCGCTGCCAATTTTAAAGGAACGAATATAGCCCACGTCTTGGGTCGCGCCCTTGTCGTCAATGTTGATGCGGATGCGCGCGTTGGGGTCGATGCGAGTGATATCCATTGGCTTGCCGTCAGAGCCGATGACCTGGACGTTCAGATAGGACAATTGGCGCGGCCCGGCAGCGTTGGCGAAATCGTCGGGGCTGACCGTTAACAATGGCGGGTTGGCGATGACTTGCACCGACTGCGCCATCAACTTCGGCGTCGGCGTCGGGGTCGGCGTTCCAGCGCGCGGGGTGGGTTCCGGCGTAGGCGGCGTACGGTCAGGTAAAGGAGGCTGCTCTGGAGTTGGCGTTGGAATTGGGGTCGGGGTGTTTTCGTCTGAACCGCCCGTGGAAGGCCGTAGCACAAAGTTATCAACATGCCCAATTGATGTGGGGTTGGTTCCCGTAAATTCAATTCGGATCAAATTGCTGGCGGCGCCGTTTGATGTCGATAACCCGGGTACCGGACGAAATATCTCTGAAATGGCTTTTTGTTCGGCGTCGCCGGGAGTGGTCGGAAATGTTAACACTTCGTCGTCACCGACAAACACTTTAAATTGTCCGCTGATGACGTGGGCGCAAAATTCAACGCGATAGAAGTTTTGTCCTGAGAGCGTGTCGGTATTCGGCTCTTGCACAATACTGTTGCCGTCTACAAAAACAGCGAAGTGATTTTGGATCAAGTTATTATCTGCGTCGACGTCAGGGCCGAGTTCTGTGCCCGTGGTGGCCGGGCTGTTGGTCATGATCCAACCCAGGGGGGGTGTGTCGCCTTCGAGGGACGTTTCAAAGTCCCAGTTTTTGGTCAAGTTGTTAAATGGCTCATCTCCGCCAATGCAGGAGTTGGTGGTGTAGACTTGGTCGACGCCGAATTGTCCATACGCCAGCAGGCCTGAGCCGACGATTAGGCAAATCCCGATCAGATAGAGGGCTTTTGCTCTCATGGTATTGTCCTTCCGTTCCTCACGTCTGGCGCACCGTCTTCATTTGTACAATAGCGCGAAACCAGACATTTCGTCAATTTTCGATTTACAAACTTCTTGTTGAGACTGGCTCCGTCTTCTTATTCTGAAACGTAGACGGTCTCCAGTTTCCGTTGCGCGATGATATTGCCGTCGCTGTCAAATATGCGGCCTTGGGCAAGAATGCCGAATGCGCGTGATTTGACGGTGATTAAATTTGAGATTCGGTTCATCAATGCTTCCATGTCTTCGGTGGTCAGTTCGCGTCCCAGTTCTGCATTGAGCCGATCACGCAGATCGCCGGGCAAGTCGGGCTTACCGTCAAGCGTCCGGTCGACCGGGCGGCGCAACGCAGCGGAAAAGCGCTCGCGGCGACGCAGGTGCGTCAACTGCGACATCAATGTTCCGATGTCGGCGTAGGGGCCGTCGTCGGGGGCGACCACGGGTGTGCTCAAATATACGTTATCGAAATCAAGTTGCGTATCCAAAATGTCCAACGGCTTTAAGTTCAATTTGTTAAAGCGGCGTTGCACAATGTCATCGAAGTTTTTGAAAAAGCGGAACTCGCGGCCCACGCCCATAAACTTAAACTCTGACATGGTGTCAACATTTTGGTACGCCGTACGAAGCCGATTGGCGTCGTTGCTGAGCATGTCGTCGTTCAAACCTTGTACGCCGAAACTCATGTCGCGGCCTGTGGGTTGGCGGCCTTCGATAATGAAGTCGGCGACCAAGTTGTTGAACAGTGAGCGTTCGATCAGCGGTTCAATCTGGCCGGGAGCGATTGGCGGCGTGCTGGGCAGGGCCGACAGCACTTCGCGCGACGCGGTGTTGACATTGATCTTGCCGGGCAGAATGCCGTTCAGTCCAGTGGTCACCATGTTATACAACTGAGTATATTGGTTTTCCCATTGGTCGAGGCGTTCGCGTTGCGCCAATTGCAAGCGGCGCGGTTCGTCGTTGGTTGACCGTTGCGCCAATTGCGGGTTGGGCATGATCTGACCGCGCTCCATGGCGGCGTCTTCGAGCCGTTGGGGAATAATCGGCGTGTTGATGGTTTCAAATTTATTGCCGGTATGCAAGCGCGAAATCTCGCCGATGGTCGCCAGCGGGCCGTTTTTCACATACGCGGTATTGTCGATGATATCGAGCGGATCGCGCGAGCTGCCGCGCAGGTCGAGACGGCGACGCGGATAGGCGGGGACGTAACCGCTGTTGTCCCAACCGGGCGTTCCGGCGATCAGACGTTGGAACGCGTCGGGATCATTCTTGCGGCGTTGGCCTTCGCCTTTGACGCGGCCAAATAACTCGATGCCCTTGAAGAAGTAATTATCGTCCGCCACCGAACCTAAATCGGTTCGGGTGGTTCCAGCGGCTTCATAAAACCCGTCGCCGTCTTCATCGGTGATGGGGAACGGAACGCGGTTGTCTAAATCGGGCCGATTGGCGACATTTAATACGCGGTTCAGCGGCATTTTTAAGTCTGGCGTACTTTTGCGCATGACCACGGTGATTTCGACCATCGGTTCTGAGTCGGTGTCATTGCGAAGATCCTGCCACAATTCGCGGTCTTCTTTGCGCAGGTCGACCGTAAACGCGGTGTCGCCGTTGCGTAATTTCGCAAAGATGGGAACCTTGCTGCGCCGTTGTCCGGCGGGCTGATAAATATTGTCGGGGTTGGCTTCGATGTCTGCATCGTCATTGAGCGGGTTGCTGCCCGGGTCGATGATGCGAAACGCTGGTTCGATTAACACTTCGCCGACAGGCATATCAAACGGAATGCGGTCGCCGGGGTTCGCCGCGATACGGATGTTGCCGCCATCGTTTACCAAAATTCTCTCACGTGCGACGTATTGGCGTCCTAAGACACGCACGGTGAATTGGTCGTCGATGTTGGGGTCGTATCCCGCGCGTGTCAATTCACGCAAGCCCATACGCCAGACGAACGCTGTATAGCGAACGTCAGAGATGCGGTTCGGGCGTACATTCAGCAGGTTCTCAAAGCCGCCCAGCGTATCATAGAAAATGACTTTCTCGGCGCCGTCTTGAATGGCGGCTTCTTTCATCATGGAGGCGGAGCGTTCGAGGTTGCGGACCAGGTTGCGGTCGCCGCGCGCCATCTCTCTTGGGTAATCGAAGTAGTCGCCGATGAAGTCCCAGCCGTTCCACCAGGAATCTTTAAAGGAGGCGGCTAGGCCCGCCATGTCGCGGTCGACGAAGCGTTCGAGATCATCGCGAACAAAGTCGGTTTCAAGGCCGCGCGTACGGTCAGCGTAACCGCCGATGGTATTGCGCCGGAGCTGGCCGGTGCGGCGGTTGGGCTGCATGTCGATGACGATGGCGTCTTTCGCGTCTAACTTGATGCTTGACGGAACCGAGCGGACGCCGCGTACTTTCCAGTCGGCGGGGCTGACGTCGAAATTGGTTTCAAAGTAGGTGGGGTCGGTGCGCTCGAATGATTCCATGCCCTTGTAGCCGGGCAGCGCAACGACGTCGATTCCCGCGCCGTTTTCTTGAATGTCAACAATGGCGTTGTTAAACGTGGTGCGGTACGTAAACGAGTCAACGTAATTGCCCGCCGGATCATAAAGGCTGATCTTCTTTTCGCGCGGATTATGCGTGAGTACGTCTTCTTGATAATCAAACAAACGGAAGCCGAGATCGCCCAATTGCGCGTTAGGGAACAAGCGGTCGGGGTCTAAGAAATCGTCGATGCTGTCTCCGATGGCTTGTTCTTCGATTTCCACCAGTAGAGGAACCAGGATGCGGTCTTCGGCTTCAGTTTCGAGTTTGGCGTAATTGTCAGTCAAGAAACTACGGAACCCTGCCAGATTGTTGACCAGCAGCATCTTGTTGTCTTCGAGGCGCAGTTCTTCGTTGCTGAGCGGGTTGCCCAAGCGGTCTTCCGCTAACAACGGCTCGGAGGGGACGCCCGCGCCGGGCAGCCCTTCGCCTTGCTTTAATTCAAGGCCGGTGTCATCGGCCCATGCGGGTTTCATGCGGGCGATGATGGAATTTTCGTCATCATCAGGAATCATATAATGTCCATAGGGCGTGGTGATCGTCCAGCCGGACATGTTTATATCTTCGAGGCCCAGATTGACCAACTCGACGTATTGCGCATAAGGATTGATGAGTTCGATGCGGTCGATGGACGTTACATAATGGTTGTCTGGTCTCGGATCGGCTTCGTCAATCGGCGCCGCTTCGATGCGCAGGCTTAATTTTCCATTAGAACGCACCTGGACGCGGCCTACGCGGGGGTCTGAAAAGCGTTCGCTGAAATCAGGCGCGTTTCCCGGCCACCAACTCAGGCGGTAGGGAAGTATTAATTCAGAGGGTTGGTCGATGCCGTTGTTCCATTGCGCTGTATCGCGGCGAATGACTTCTTTGGTGAATGGGTCGGCAATCAAACTGATCTCTTGCAGCGTACCGTCGCTTGCGATGACATGTTTGTCGCTTTTAACGGGGAACGGCGCTCTCGAACCATTGAAGTAATAAGAGACTAATGGGTTGAGTTCATGTTTTGGGTGTAGATAGATGACAACGTCATAGTAGCCTTCTGGAATGTTTTCGAAATTCCAGGTGGCGATTTCAGGTTGAATGCCGATGGTGGTATCTATTAACAGTTGCGGTCTGACGTTGGTGACCATGAAGATGGTCGCTGGCGCCATCGCGTCTAAATTCGCCAGAGAGAATACTGGGTTGAAGGTGTTAACAAAGCCATTGGGCAAGAACATGTGAGGGAAGGTCTCGCCCGTGATCGGGCTGGGCGCCAGGCCCCAGTTGGTGTCTACCGGATAGTTCGGTAATGGAATTTGACCATCGTCTTGAAACCCGCCGCCTCGGCGGCCCGGCTCGAAACGGTTGCGCTTCATGGTTGCGACGGGACGTATGCTTGGATTGGTTGGATCATATTCGATTGACTCGAAGACGTCTTCCATTTCCAGGCGGATAACCGGCTTGGCCATGACTTCGTTGATGCGAATCGATTCAACGCCTTCAAACGTGATTTCCATACCGGTTTGAGGCGGGTTCGGCAGCAACAACCGCATTTGCTCCTCGAACAATTCGAGTTCGCGGCTGCCCCGGTTGGGGCCGGCCAGGAGGCGCGAGTGCATACGGAACGCGCGCTGGCGGCTTGAGAACAGATTAAAGGTTTGGCGCGTGACCGGGTCAGACAAGACAATGTCGTCTTCGCTTTTGCCTAACAGTTGGCGGACATCGCGTTCTTCGGTCGGGGTGTAGGGCGCCCAGGTGTCGATGGAGTCAAACAGATTGAGCGCGATTTGAAATTCGGGCGGATCTTCGTCCATGCGCCCGTCTTCGTCGTCGTCGTACGCGGCGATGTAGCGTTCGCCGACTTCATCGACTTCGCCGTCGCTATCATTGTCAACGCCGTCCATTTCGGGCGCGTACATCGCGGCCAAAACCTGCGGGTCATAAAAATCAGCATAGCCATCGTAATCATCGTCGGCGAAATTGGTGACGACCATATCGTCGCGGCGTTGCGGTTCTGCAATGATATCGCCTTCGGGGGTATCTTCGTCCGCATCAATATCAGCGCCCAAACCGGGGAAACCGTCGCCGGAGAGGTCGCCCCAGGCGTCTTCGCTGACGTGCCATTCGGGGTCGAACGCCAAAAGGCCGTCGCCGTTAAAGTCGCCCAAATCGTCGACCAGTCCGTCTTTGTCGTCGTCTTGACCGTTGCCTTCGATGTTCATGCCCGAGCGAAATTCGCGGTCGTTTTCGTTGCGGTAGCGTCCGTCAAAGCTATCTTCATTTTGATCAAGGGGTAGACGGCGTAAGCGCCCATCGTTGTCGTCGCCGCCGCGGGCTTCATCTTCAAGGCTGCCGTCCTGGTCGTCGTCAATGCCGTTTTCTAATGTGAGGGGCGAACCCACGTCCGGTTCCGCAAATCCGTCGAAGTCGCCGCTGGGGTAGAAGTTGCCGTCCCAGTCGTCGGAGGGTTCATCAACCAGGCCGTCGCCGTCGTCGTCGATGCCATTGGGTTTTCCGTTCAGCACGTCCGATTCGGCTTCGGGCTGCCAATCGTTATCCTGGTCAACTTGCAGGGCGAACAGGTCTTCGATGCGCAGCGGCGGGCTGTATTGAAAATCAGCGATGATGTCTATACCGCTGCTGCTGCCGCCTTGCGTCCAGGTGTCTTGTGCGCGCCAGTTGTAACCGGCGTTGGGGTTGATTTTTCCTACTTCATTGAATCCACTGGAAAGCGGGCCGGAAATTTCATCGGACTGGCTCCAGATGGTGGTAGAGTCGCGCAGGATTTTAAATAAACTCGGCGGCGGCGATTGAATGCGCGGCGGAACTCCGCCAGTGTCGCCGTTGATGAAGGTCAACAGGTTGAGGTCTTCATGGGTCGAGAAGGGGCGGTCGTCGCCCTTCGGCCTGTATACATTAAATTCGCTGGGGTCGTCGATGCCTTCATCTTCTTCGTCGATAAAGCCGTCGCCGTCGTCGTCGATTTTGTTGCCGGGGCGAAACTGGTCTAAGTTGCCTTGTTTTTGGTCGATGGCCTGTGAAATCGGCGAACCGCTAGTGCTGATGGTGGTTGCGCCGATGTACGTTTCGTCTTCTTCATTGGTAAGCCCATCATCGTCGTCGTCGAGGTTATTGCCGACAATGGCGAAGGGCTCGCCGTTAAAGGTTTGGGTGTCAAATACATTGCTCATTTTTTGAATATCAAGAATCGTGGGCGAGTTGTTGTTATTGTCGTCGAAGCTTTCACGGCCGGGTTTGCTGTTGGTTTGACCGCCGTCGCTGGCGCTGCCGTTACGGAAATTGACGATATAGCGCGCCAGTTGCTGCGCCTCGGAGGAACTAAAAGTTCTCACGCTGTTATTGCGCGTATAAGAGACGACCCGGTTGTAGAGAAAGACCGGCAAGTCGAGTTCGTTGGGGTGAACGCCCTGGTTATAGACGTAACTGCCGTCGAGGCCTGAGTTGTTGCCTGCATAGTTGAGGTTGATTTTGCTGGATTCATCAAACACGCCGACCAGGTCGCCGTCGTTGTCGTACCCGGTACCGTTGGGGAAGAACAACCCATCGCGGCGGCGGTCGGGTTGGTCTTCATCAACGCGGAAATCTTCGTCGTCATCTGAGGATGACAGCAAATCATCGCCGCCGTCGTCAACAATGCCGTCTTGGTTGTCGTCGATGCCGCCGAGTCCGGGTTTGCCGTCGCCGCGGCCCGATTGGCCGAGTGCGCGCGAGCCAGTGACGTCGCCGCGCGGGTCTTCATCAATGCCGCGCGGGATGGGCGTCGGCACAAACTTAATGCCCGTACGGTTGACGACGGTCGAGGGGCGCGAGTCTAACATGAAGGCGCTGGCGTCGTAGGAAATATTATTGTTTGCCTTGCCTTGATAGCCGATGTACCACGGGTCGAGTTGAGAAACATAGCGGGGTTGCAGGCGGCCCATGACGTCGTGTTGTTTGGTCGGGTCGAGGTCGTCCGCGAGCTGGGCCAATACCCCTTGCACCGCTGATTCGGCAGCTTCTTCGACGTTGACGCTGGCGGCGTAGTTCTGCACGGTGAATTCTTCCATGCGGATGGTATAGACGAAGCCCGCCATGATCGCTGCAAAAATCGTCAGCAGCGCGGTGACTGTCAGCAGGGCGACGCCCCGTTCGGAATCCCGCCTGCGGGGTTGAATGGATTGGGCTGTGTTTCGGTCGCTCATCATTCTGCGTTCCTTTACTCACACCTGTACTTAGAGTCTTGCTTAGGTTTCATCAAAGGTCGGCGGGCGAAGCCCGCTTGTTCGCCGCGTTGGCTTCAGCGCCCGGCTCGGCGTTTAGAGGCCAATGCTGCGGTAGTTGTTCGGTATAAACACGCGGGTGGTGTATGGTTGGGGCGGATCGGTTCGCTTGCGGTCTTGTACGAATAACGTAATTTCGACCATATTGGGCAAACCGTCCGTCCGTTTCAATACCCGGTCGCGTACTTCGCGATACTCCAAGTTATTCAATAGTAATTGTGGGTTTGTGACCAAAAATCCATTGCCAGCCCCTTGGCGTGGATACATGTCGTCGGGTTCATTGACGATGATGTTTTGGAACCCGCGCCGGTTGCTGCCTTCTATGCTGCTATTGGCGGCGAAATCATTGAATAAGGCCGAATCAGGCAACACCACTGCAGTTTCGCGCGATGAATCCCATTCGGTGGTCCAGCGCCAGCCGCCCCGGTTGTAGTCGTAATACCAGTAACGAAAACGCAGACCGCGAATGTTGTACGCCAGCGCTTCAAAGATTTTTCCCGGTGAATTGTTCGACTGGACGTTTCGCGCGTCCAAACTGCCAAACTTAGCGCCGTGGTCCCAATTTTCGATAGAGGTTTTAACCATGTTGGCGCTGACGTTGACGCCGATGGGAAGAATCGGCGGCAAGAGCCGCTCGCGCGATTGGTTGTCGATGAATTGGCCGAAGTCGCCGATTTCGGTGGCGTCATTGCCTCCGCCGTTGAGCGAAAGGGTTTGTCCGCGGCGAATCAAGCGCGTTCCAGTGGGGTCGAGGCCGTACGAGATTTCTTGCAGAATAACGTCGCCGGAATTTTCGACCGCGCTGACGAAATGCAAAATGTCGCTGGGGACGGCGCCCAGGTCTTCGTCGACCAGTTCGTCGCCGTCGTTGTCGAGGCCGTCAAGAATTTCTTCGTCTTCATCGCCGTCGCCGTCTTCATCTTTGAAAGCGCCGGGTACGTTGTCGTCGTTGCCATTGTCAACAATCAGATCGCGGTGGATGCCCGCGAAGCGAAAGCGCGGCCCGGTGGGGTTTTGTTGTCCTGGAATCACGGCGATCACGGAGTCAGGCGTTAAGTAAGCCGCGCGGATTTCCGCCGAGATGAACCCCAAGGCGCTGCGCGCGGTTTCGTTCATTTCGAGGCGGTTGACGGCGATGTCGCGGGCGCCCAATACCGAACGGAAGGTTTGCGCCGCCATGCCGGCCAGAATCGAAATGACCGCGACGGAGACTAAGAGTTCCACCAACGTGAAGCCCAATCGTTTGTCGATTGTCTTCGGGCTGCGCGGAATGGGAAACGGGTTTGCGTTCATCATCACGTCCTTCAATCTTCCTGGTTCGCTTATTCGACGCCGACGCTTGAGACCAAGCCGCGCGGTTGCCCGCTGGTCAGCGTAAACGACAACGAGGGGTCGCTCAGGTTGATGAATCCGACAAGGACAAATTCATCGGTGTAAAAATCTTCATCAATGACGCCGTCGAAGTCGTTGTCGATGCCGTCGAGTTTTTCTTCGTCAACGCCCCATTCGATGGAGCCGTATGAAATACGCTGGCGGCGAATTTCGCTGGGATCGGTTGTCCCTAGTGAATAACGGTCGCGTGGGTCGACGCGGGTGATGTCATTCTTGCCGCCTTCCCAGTCTTCGTCGTTGTCTTTGCCGTCGCCGCCCCAGGTGATGACGATTTCAACTCGTCGCCAGCCGGGCAAGGGCGCTGCGATGCAGTCTTCATCCACCAGGCCGTCTTGCGTTGGCGGACGGGTGAAGGCGCGTAAAAAGCCCGTCCCGCTTTGTTGGCGGGTGGGGACTTTAAAGTCCATATCGAGACCATCGGGCAATTCTTCGTCGACGAAGCCGTCGCCGTCGTTGTCGATGCCGTCGCCCAGGTCGGGAATGCCGTCGCCGTTGACGTCAACCAAGCCCCAGCGCCCGTTGTCGGGCACGACGCCGACGCGAATCTGCCAGCCATAACGGTCGTACGGCGGCGGGAACTTCGCAGGCGAGAAGGGGAAACGCGCCAATTGGCAATCTTCGTCGACGAAGCCGTCTCCGTCGTTATCGCGTCCGTCCCAGATTTCTTCGTCGATGCCTTCGTCAATCGCGCCGTCGCCGTTGTTATCAATGCCGTCAGCAACCGCAGGCGTTTTTGAATCATCGTCGTTGTCTTCTCCGTCGCCATCGTTGTCGACGCCGTCGCCCGCCAGGGTGGGCAGAAAGACATTGGTCCGCGGAATTCGAACGGACGGCAAGCGAGTGTCTTCGTCAATTAATCCATCATTATCGTTGTCGATGCCGTCGGCGTATTCTTCATCGGTGCGCGGTTCGGGGTCGTAACTGAGGTTGCCGTCGGGGGCATATTTTGAGAACCAGGGCGGCACGGAGTTCACGTCAATCGACCAGCTGTCGCCGTTGTCGTCGATGACGCCGTCGCCGTCGTCGTCCATGCCGTTGTTGATGACGCCCGACATGCCCAAGCGGTGCGCGA
Organism: Candidatus Hinthialibacter antarcticus; assembly: GCA_030765645.1. Taxonomy (NCBI): domain Bacteria; phylum Candidatus Hinthialibacterota; class Candidatus Hinthialibacteria; order Candidatus Hinthialibacterales; family Candidatus Hinthialibacteraceae; genus Candidatus Hinthialibacter; species Candidatus Hinthialibacter antarcticus. The sequence goes on from JAVCCE010000067.1 coordinate 57,869, forward strand.
GCGCGTCGAATTCAGGGCCGCCGTCATAATCCATGTCGGGATAGCCGTTGTGGTTCAGGTCGAATTCATTGCGGGTCAAACTCGGGTTATAGACGTCGTTATTATTATCGTCGTCATAGCCATTGCCCGGCAGAGGGACAATCACGCTGTCCGCGCCGGGAATGATGGGAAAGTTGCGGGGGTCGTTTTTAAGCCCTTCAAACATACTTTGCGCAAGCAACGAAGCTTGGGTCACGTCTTGCGCCCGATGGCTGGCTTCGATGCCGTAGGGAAATACGCCTACGATCGACAAAAGCCCCAGCGTGAGCATCACGGCGGCAATCATGACCTCCAACAACGAAAAGCCGTCTTCGTTGCGGGTGCGCTTATGGGTTCGGGCTGAATACTGTCGCGGCATGGGTTCCTCCGAGTTTAACTCTCTTCGTCTAGCAGATCGTTGGGCCAAAACCCGAATACGGCATAATCGTAAACCCGGGTTTTTCCTGTTAACCACAATATCTCAATGGTATTAATTTTGTATCTTTCGTTTGCGTTTTCTTCATCTTTGGCGAACGTGTTCAAGTTTTGGCTGACTAAATCGTCATACGAACGGGTCTCGTCGCCTTTTTTGAAAATTGCGCTGTCTTTGGCCATGTGAAGTATGGCTTGACGGTCTTTGGGACGGGCCGATTGTTCGCCGCCCAGGAAATAAATTTTACTGAGTTGACCGCGTGGATTAAATTGAATATATAAGGGTTGCGATTCGTCGTCGTCATTAAATTCGCTAATTAAGTCTGTGCCGACATCGACCAGCGAGACGCCGTCCGGCATCAGGTCGGGGTCGGTAATAATAAACGTGTTGGGGCCGCCGTCTTTTGAACAATAGGCTTCTTCGTCAAAGTTAAATTCTTCGCAAATTTTGCCTTCGATCCAGATGCGGGCGGGTTTAATGCGCTGGCCGGAGGCGTCCTCAATTTTGCCCGGGTCAATCACCACGCGGCGCGACTGGCGCATGGCGATGGCCATTTGTCGGGCTTGCACTAAATTGGTGTTGATGACGGCCGTCATGGACGAGACGCGGCTGCTGTTGATTTGGCCCATATAGGTGACGGCGCCGATTCCGGTCATCACGCCGATAATGCCGATGACGACGATGATTTCCACCATCGAAAATCCGGCGGTCGAACAGCGGCGCTGGCGCCGCTTCGCTTGTATATCGTCTTTGGGTTGAACGTCTTTCATCAGAATCTCGCCTATTCGTCTTTTCGTATTCGTAAGGTTTTGTATTCAGGCGCTGTTAAATATTTTTGCTGTGCGCTCCGGTTCCCGTTTTAATCCTTGCGCCAACTATATCACAATGATGTGGATTTGTGGGCGGTTTCCGCTCAGCCAATGTTTTCGAGGGATCGAATTTCCGGTTGGACGCAAACACACTGCGCATTATAGACAACAATGTCTATATGCTGCATCCATCAATGAAGAAGACCGATTCCCCGCAGCAACCCATTCGCTTTGCCTGATGATCGACATCGCCGACTTTCAGGCTTTGCGTTCTCGAACGTACCGATAATTCGGCTGCGCGTCCAGCTTCGGCGCGTCAGCGCGTCCCCATACCCAACTGGTGTTCGAGACGGCTACCCATTTTGCAATCCGACAATATCATAGGCCGACACAAACAACCACAAAAAGTTACATGAAATTATTCGACAACATTAAGTATATGGAAAACTTCGCTGGTTTCCAGGCGCAGCCCCTTAGAAAATCGTCCTTTTCTATGGTAAAAACGCAGTCAGTCCAATCGAGAAGCCAAGGGAGAGAAATACCGTGTTTCTACGAACTATTGTCTTAACAATTGTTATTTCAGCCATTTGTCTGCCAATTAGCGCACAGCAGGGGTTTGAACTAAAAGACGGGAATACTTTAGTGTTTCTGGGAGACAGCATTACCCAGGCGGGAACGCAGCCTGAGGGCTATATAACGCTATTCAAGTTATTTTGCGGCGTGAACGGCTATGACGTCAATATTATCAATGCCGGAATCGGCGGTCATAAGTCTAACGATATGCTGGCCCGGCTCGAAAAAGACGTGTTGGCGCATAAACCTGACTGGGTCAGTTTCTCTTGTGGAGTCAACGATGTCTGGCACTCTTTTAACCCAAAATTGAAGGGCGTTCCATTGCCGGATTACAAGAAAAATATGACGGAAATCATTGATAAGATTCAACAAAGCGGCGCGAAGGTGCTGTTGTTGACCGCAACCCCGATCTATGAAAACCTGCAAAGCGACCAAAATAAGAAACTTGCCGATTACAACGAATTTTTGCGGGACTTTGCTAAAGAGAGAGGGCTTATGCTCTGCGATTTGAGTAAGGCGTTTCATGACCGGTTGTCAAAAAAGATGTTTCCAGACAAAAAACTGCTCACCACCGACGGCGTACACATGAACCCGCGCGGCAACCGCTTGATGGCCCGCGGCATCGTGATGAGCCTGGGCGCGACTTACCAGGAAAGACGCCGCGCCGAAAACCGTTGGGAACTGGTAAATAACATGAAAGAGATGGGGGAATAAAATGACTACGTTTATGGATGATAATTCAACGGCTTCGACAGGCCGTCGCCGTTTTCTCAAAACCGCCGCCGCCAGCGTTGCGCTCCCGATGATGAATTTTGCGGCGAACCCCCTGCGCAGCGCCGCCGCCGGCAAACGCAATATAATTTTTGTTTTGATAGACGACATGCGGGCGGATTCAATGAGTTGCATGGGCCACCCGTTTTTACAGACCCCCAACCTCGACCGGCTCGTAGGCGGCGGCGTGTTGTTTAACCACGCTTACGTCACTACTTCGCTGTGTTCGCCCAGCCGCGCCAGCGTACTCAGCGGACAATACGCGCATACGCACGGCGTGATGGACAACAGCACGTTGCTGCCGCAAGGTACGCCGATTTTTCCGGTGGAATTGCAAAAAAACGGCTATGAAACCGCTTTTATCGGCAAGTGGCACATGGGCGGCAGCAGCGACGCGCCGCGTCCCGGCTTTGATCATTGGGTGAGTTTCAAAGGACAGGGCGTTTACAACAACCCCACCTTTAACATCAATGGGAAATCCGTCAAGCGCGAAGGCTATATGACCGATTTTCTGACGGGGTACGCCGAAGACTTCATCAAGCAAGATCACGACAAGCCGTACTTCATGTATCTGTCGCATAAAGCGGTGCACGCCGAGTTTTCCCCTGCGGAGCGTCATAAAGATGCTTACAGCGATGTGAAAATCGAGCACCCCGCTTCGATGGCGAACACCAAAGAAAATTACGAAGGCAAGCCGGAGTGGGTGCGCCGCCAGCGTCATAGCTGGCACGGCGTGGATTACATGTACCACGACAATACCGATTTTGATAACTTCATCCTCGATTACAACCGTACCATGTTGGCGGTCGATGACAGCGTTGGGCAGCTGATGGACGTGTTGGAAGAACGCGGCGAACTCGATAATACACTCATTCTGTTTATGGGCGACAACGGCTTTTTGCACGGAGAACACGGCCTGATCGACAAACGCTGCATGTATGAAGAATCCATCGCGGTGCCTTTGATCGCGCATTGCCCCGAACTCTTCGAAGGCGGGCGCCGCACCGACCGTATCGGTCTCAACATTGATATCTGCCCGACCATTCTCGAAGCGGCGGGCGTCGAGGTTCCCGGCAGCGTCCAGGGCGAATCGTTGCTGCCTGTTTTGCATAGCGACGACGCCAGCTGGCGCGAGGGCATGTTGTATGAATACTTCTGGGAGCGCGCATTTCCGCAGACGCCAACGGTGTTGGGCGTACGCACCGAGCGCTACAAATATATGAACTACCACGGCGTCTTTGATCTCAACGAATTATACGATCTCGAAAACGACCCGAAGGAAATGAACAACCTGATCGACGATCCAAAGCATTTGGACGTACAGCGCGATATGCACAAACGCTTGCTTGCGTTACTCAAAGAAACCGGCGCCAGCATCGTCCCCAGTTTCAAAGCGGGGTGAGGTAATTTACGCTATACTATTGGCGAGGTGAAGCAATGGTACAGCAACTTTTTCAATCCATTCGTTCAGACCCTGATCCAGTAGAAATGTTGGAGGCTGCGGGTTATATATTCGAACGGGACCGGGGCGTTTTGCAATCCTATTTGTTAAATCGCCCCGACCTGGCGGATTTTCTGAAAGCGGCGATTGAGTTGATCTATAGGCGCTTTGATTGCCCCTCGCCTCCGTTTATCGAATATTCGACCGGTTACGAAGAAGATGATGAAGATTATCTTGTCGTCAATATGCCCACCAAAATGTCAGCCAAAGAAGCCGTCGAAGTATTAAAGGAATTCGATGCGGAATGGCAATTCAAGTTCTATGATAAAGTAATGTTTAGAGTGCGTTATTTTGGATGAGTTTGATTGGGAACAATTTATTTTTGGTTCTTCCGGTATTTGGGTACTTTATCACAAATTGAATTGCGTTTTTTGACGCTTTTTCGTGAATTCTTGATCTTTCGCTGTATCAGGCATGGGTACAACTCTGCTTGCTTCAGTGCGGGCTTTCAAGCCCTTATGCACAGGCGCTCCCAGAGTTCCACCCATACCTGA
>JAVCCE010000068.1 GCA_030765645.1 Candidatus Hinthialibacter antarcticus
CATGATATAGTAAACTCGTGGACATTCTGTATGCCTTTCTGAACTAGAGATCGCCGTTTCTAAATTCAGAATATACAGTAATGTCCATTCTTTTTTACACAAAAGTACTCAAATACCGGAAGAACCTAATATAACTTAATAATACATGCTCAAACATAATTATATCAACCGGGAAATCCTTCTTTGAATAACTGCAATATATTGTCAGGCATAAATAATATTGCATACTACTTCCTAACTGTAAAGTGTTTAACTTGTATTTAGATTAATTTCTTAGACAAATCTCACTTTCTCTGTAAATATTACTTAGCAATGCACACACAAAAATGAATCTATTGTTGTTATTCTAATTACTTTGATCAATTAAAGAGGGACTTAACTAAGGTACAGTGCTGTAGTGAAGCCGGGGGGTCTGGTTAAAAAATTTCTGGCTTGTAGGGAACCCTCGAATCTGTAATTCCAGGTCAGATAATGGTCTGTCTTCCTGTGCTTAGATGGTGAGTGCCTCTTATATCACTGTAAAACAGACGGGTGCTCACTCTTTGCTCACTTTTATTTTTTATCTTCGGGGACGGGATGAGTTAAAGTTAGTGGATTCAATGAGCTGGCGAAGGGATTCGAACCCGCGACCTGCTGATTACAAATCTCACGTCCCTGCTACTTTGTACAGATATAAACTACTATAAAACCCCTATTTTATTGGCTTTTTTCTACTATAATCTACCACAGCAACCAATGCAATACCGTGTCTCCTGTTAGCTATATGTTAGCTTTTCCTGAGAGATGCGACAAACTGATTATTCCTTTATGGAGATGAAAATGCCCAAATTCACCATGAAAGAACTGATAAAGGCTGAGTATCCCAAAGAGAAAAAGGGAACATTCATTCTATGGGATGACCAGGTACAGGGCTTTGGGCTTCGCATTCATCCGACAAATTCAAAGTCGTGGATTATTCAATACCGGATTGGCAACAAGCAACGGTTTATGAATATTGGGCAATTTCCTAAAGTAACACTGATCAAAGCGCGAAATACCGCCAAGGAGAAATTTGGAGAGATTGCCGGCGGCGTTGATCCAACAGAACAAAGAAAGAAGAACAAAGAGCGTCAACTGACGATTGAACAACTTTGCAACCATTACATGACCGAATATGCAAAGCCCCGTAAGAAATCCTGGAAAGAAGACGAACGGAAGATAAAACGGCATGTGTTGCCGCGAATTGGAAAGAAGCCAGCCTTGTCTCTTAAACGTGCGGACATCATGAGAATCCATCGTGAGATAGGGAAAAACTCTCCGTATGAAGCAAACCGAGTGCTCGCATTTCTCAGTAAATTATTCGGTTTCGGTCGGGCGGCGGATTACCTGCCTGAAACCCATATCAACCCATGCCGGGATGTTGAAAAGTTCAAGGAAAAGCCACGCGAAAGATGGCTCAGCGATGGAGATGAATTTTTGAAACTATTGAATGCGATCAGCGAAGACGAGAACATCTATTATCGCTCATTCTTTACTCTATTGATCTTAACAGGAATGAGAAAAGGCGAACTCCAGAATCTGAAATGGTCTCAAATTGACTTCAAAAATTCGTCCGTGTATTTCGCGGATACAAAAAGCGGATACTCAGAGACAAAGCCATTATCAGACCATTCGATCAGAGTTATGAGAGAAATTCCACGCCTAGTTGATAACCCGCATGTATTCCCTAGTCCAACAGAAGTGGGGAAAGCAATTGTAAACATGGACAAACCGTGGAGAAGAATCAAAAAACGAGCAGAAATCACAGACCTGAGGATTCATGATCTTCGCAGAACATTCGTGTCGTATATGGCGAATGATAAGATACCACTAGAAATTGCCTCAAAGGCCGTCGGCCATCGCTCAATCCGAGTGACTGAAACCGTCTACGCTCGCTTCAAAGATGACCCCATTCGCGAGGCAATAAACCAAACCGGAGACAAAATCATCAGCCTGCAAAAGATCAAACAAGAAAAGTCGGCTTGAGAATACAATTAATCACAACACAGCCGACTTATAAATTGATGTTTAAAAAACGACAAGATATAATATCCAAGAATCAGCAGCGCTATCAGTGATCGACTCAGGGTTCACGATGTCGCTTGATTTTGGGGAACCCCGCCGTGAACTTCCCCCGTTTTGGTGGACACCCGGCTAAGAGGGTGTTGTTGCGGCGTGTTCGAATCGCGCCGGGCTCAGGTAGCCCAGCGTCGAATGCAGCCGCTTACGATTATAAAACACTTCCATATACTCAAACAGTTCTTGCCTCGCTTGGCTCTGCGAACCGAACGGCGCGTCCAGTGCGAACGCCGACTTCAGCGTGTGAAAGAAACTCTCCACCACCGCGTTGTCCCAGCAGTCGCCCTTTCGACTCATGCTGCAAACCCCACCGTGCGCCTTTAGCAATTGCTGATACGCTCGACAGGCATACTGCACCCCGCGATCCGAATGGTGAACCAACCCCTGCGGCGGCGTACGTTGCATCAACGCCATGCGCAGGGCGTCCAGCGTCAGGGATTGCGACATCGTCTTTTGCATCGACCAACCCACCACCCGGCGTTAAAAACAAATCCAACACCACCGCCAGATACAACCAGCCTTGCTTGGTTGCGATATAGGTGATGTCCGACGCCCAAACCGTATTCGGAGTTTCCGCCTCAAAGCAGCGCTGCAGCAAGTTGGGGGCCACTGGGTGCGCATGATTCGAGTCCGTCGTGCGGCGAAACCGCTTGGCCTGCTTGGCCCGGATGCCGTTCACCCGCATGAGGCGCGCGATACGCTTTTCCCCGCAGCAAACCCCTTCCAACTGCAATTGCTGATGAATGCGAGGACTGCCGTATTCGCGGCGGTTCTCTTGATGCACCCGCCGAATGTTCTCAAGCAATTGCTGGTCGCGTCGGCGGCGCTTGCTCATCGGCGGCGCTTGCTCATCGGCGGCGCTTGCTCATCGGCGGCGCTTGCTCATCGGCGGCGCTTGCTCATCGGCGGCGCTTGCTCATCGGC
>JAVCCE010000069.1 GCA_030765645.1 Candidatus Hinthialibacter antarcticus
AATTGACAAACCAAATCAGGCATGGGTGCAACTCTGGGAGCGCCTGTGCATAAGGGCCTGAAAGCCCGCACTGAAGCGAGCAGAGCTGTACCCATGCCACATGCAGCGAAATCTCAATTCAATTTATAAAAAAAGTATCCAATTCACGGAAGAACCTTAACTATGAGACCTGACTCGAACTTTCGCTTACTGATTGTAGCCGTCCTTACGGCGTGTTTCGCGGCGGCGTGCAGCCAACAAGCGGCGCAACGCCCCATCGCCGTTGTAGAAGGGCAGAAAATTTATTACCCCGAGTTGGAATCGCTGGGCGTCATCGCCTTAAGCAAAAAAGGTCTGTCAACCAACACGCCCGAAGGCCAAGCGTATTACAAAGAAATCCTGCCGACGCTGTATGAATCCATCATTGACATTTATGCGCTCAAACACGCAGCGCTGAGCGAGGGCTACGAACCAACGCCCGACGAACTCGACGCGCAATATCAAGCCATTAAAGAAACCATCAATCAGGCCGAAGGCTACGAAACGGCGCTGAAAGCGCTTCAACTCAGCGATGAAGAATTTAAAGAATCCATCCAAGTACAAATGGCGGTCCAACAGTTACAAGAAAGCAAACTCAATACTTTTACCTACGAACCCGATGACACAGAAATCGAAGCGTATTACTACAAAAATAATTTGCAATTCCGGCATCCCTACAGCGTCCGCGTCAGCCATATTTTCATTAGTACGCCCGTAAGCGCTGGAGATGACGCCCGCGCTGAAGCCAAAGAACGCGCAGAGCAACTCGGTAAAATGGTTGGAAACAATCCAGCGAAAACGTTCCCGCAATTGGCGGTGCGCTACTCGCAAGACAACCAAACCAAAGCGCGCGGCGGCGACTTAGGGTTTATCAAGCGTAACGATGACATCTTGTTAGAGACGTTTAAAAAAGCGGCCTTCGCATTAGGCGCGGGAGAAGTGAGCCAGCCGATTGAAACCGATTTTGGCTATCACCTGATCTGGTCAACCGACCACGAACAATCACTCGAAGAAGCCAAGCCCATCATCAAACGACAAATGCTGCTCAACAAGGCCGGTGAATTTTTTGAGGCCTGGAAAAAAGAAATGCGCGCCGGTCTCGATATTGAGCGGTTGTTCGACCCAGTCGCAATTGACTCTATCGACAAAACGCCAGCCGCCCAATAAAGGCTGCTGGCGTTTACGTATCAACTTTTTTATTTCAGGACGTGCTACAACGGCAAGGTCTTGAGTTCCGCCTCGATCGTTTCCGTCAGCGGTTTGATGGTCGCTTCTGAGAAATCAAAGTGGATCCCCGCTGCTTCAAACAACTTCGGCAATGGACGCGAACCGCCCAACGCTAGCGCCTGACGATAGCGACGCAACGCATCCGCGCTATCCACCTTGTAACGCCCCCACAATTGCAACGCGCCCAGTTGGGCGATGCCGTATTCAATGTAGTAAAACGCATGGCAGTAGAGATGCAATTGGCGCTGCCACAGCGACTGCTGAACCTCTTCAAATCCCGTCCAGTCGACGCCGCCGCCGAACCGCTCCGAGAGTTCCAGCCATTGCGCAGTACGTTCATCACGGGTGTGAGTTGGATGGGTATAGATCCAATGCTGAAACGCGTCGATCTGGGCGATCCAAGGCAAAATTTTAATCACGCCTTCTAAATGCAGGCGTTTGGCGCGCAAGGCGTCGTCTTTAGAATAAAACTCTTCGAAATAATCCTGCCCGAATAGTTCCATCGACATGGATGCGACTTCGGCGAACTCAATCGGCGAGGAACGATAATCGACCAACGGCTCATTGCGCGAGGCGATGGCGTGAAACGCGTGCCCGGCTTCATGCAACAGCGTTTCGACGTCGCGCTGCAACCCGGCGGCGTTCATAAAAATAAAGGGACGCCGCACTTCTTCCAGCGTATATTGATAACCGCCCGGCGCCTTGCCTTTGCGGCTTTCCAGGTCCAATTCGCCCTGCGCATACATCTCCGCCAACTGCGCCGAGAGTTCTTCGTCATAGTGATGAATGATGCGCTTCACGCCATGCAGCAGGTCTTCTCCCGCCTGGAACGGACGCAACGGCGAGCGCCCCAACGGATCGACCGATAAGTCCCACGGGCGAAGCGAATCCACCTTGAGCGCGGCCTTGCGTTCATCGTTCAACCTGCGCGCCAATGGAACCACGCAAGTCTCGACCGCCTGATGAAAATCAAAACAATGCTGCGGCGTATAATCAAAGCGCTTGTAATTTAAAAACGCATAGCCCACGTAATCTTCGAACCCGGCGTTCTGCGCGATCTGATGGCGCAAGCGGACGAGTTCGTCAAAGATCGCGTTAAAGTCGTCGCGTTCTTGTAAGCGGCGTTGCGCAACGACCGCCCAGGCGCCTTGGCGACGGTCACGCTCGGTCTCTTCTAAATACTTGCCCATCTGCGGAAGCGTCCGTTCGGCGCCGTCAAATTCAACCATCATCGCGCCGCAGAGCTTTTGATAGCGCTGGCTCTGTTTCGCCGCTTCTGTTTGCAGCGGGATATTGTCTTTGCGGAACAATTTGATTTCCGCTTCCGTCGTTCGGTCATACACACCATAGCGATCTTGCGGCAGTTCGCTGCGCAACGGCGAGGCGACATACATCTCATTTAGGTTGTGCCAATAGGGTTTGCATTGCGGATCAATGGTTTCTAAAAAATGAAGATAGCGTTGTTCAATCTCTTCATCTTCAGTATTACAAGTCATATCGATGTAACGGCGCGCGCGTTCTTCGGCGAGACACGACGCCAATTCGCTCATATCCAGCAGCCATTGTTCTAAATCAGCCGCCGTTGCAACCGCCCGGCCCAACAACAAATCGAATAACGATTGCAGTTGCGGCCACTCACCTAAATCACAATCAGCCGGAACAAACCGGCGGGGAAAATCACTCATCAATCAAAACCGCCTTTATTCATTTTTGGATATAAAACGACCGCTTTAATGACAACCAAAACTAATTATCACGTACGCCGTCAGTATCATCAGTGTTTGGGGGATTCTCGCTGGGAGGGGTTTGAGCAGTCTCAGCCGTTTCTTTCATGCGGATATACAATTGCCAGATTTGGTCGCGCGCGCCGGGGTCTTTTTGGTCGAGATATTCAAGGATTGCCTGCAACGCCCAGCTATTGCTGATGACAATATCTTGCAAAGCAACGTCTTGCTGGTCCCATGAGTTGCCATTCGCCTCGTCATTCATGCTATCTCCTTTTTACAACAATGGGGTCAGTTCATCGGGGGGAGCGCTCTCGCTCTCGCCGGGGCTGTCGTCGCTCGCGCTTTCGCCTGCGCCTGATTGAGGCTTGAGACGATTGAGCTGATTTTCTTTCTCTTCAATTTGCTGGCCCAATCCCTCCATCGCGGTCAAACAACGGTCGATGTCTTGTTTGAGGCTCATTTCTTTTTTATGAATTGCCTCTTTTTCTTTTTTCAACTTATCTAAATCTTGAATGGTCAAAACCGTAATGAGAACAATGGAAATCAATAAAACCACACCGGCAAAAATATAAAAGCCCAACAAGAAGGGAATAAATCCCATCATAAATCCGACCAAAAACACCAAAAACGCATTCAACCCTGGAACCGTAGTGACCTTCAAGGCTGAAATATGGCCTTTGTAAGATTGGACCGCTTCCTCTTGTTCCCGAAACTTTTTTTGCAGCGCTTTAAGTTGTTCTTCTAGTTTCTCAATCTGTTTGTTGCGCCCGCTAGAACTCCCGCCGACTTGCGACTCGGCTTGTTGAATGAGTTCTTGTAAATCAGAGGCGTTATATTTGGTATCTCCCGCGAGCGAGTTCAACGCTTCGATAAAATCTTCTGCTGCTTGCGATTCGACCGAACGCAACAACGCTTCCGGGAACGAAAGTTCGTTTCGGTGTACCTTAAAAGCCAAGTTAAAGGCAGCGCTTTTCATATTCTCGCATTCCCACCCATCGGGAAGACTGGTAGCAATATTCTGTTAATCATAGCATTTATAGCGCCTTATCGTATATACGATAAGTGGATAGAATTAAGATAATGGGGCCAACCGTGGATTTTATTTCGTGTAACCAAATAACAAGATATTCAGATTCATCCAGTAAGTGAGTACCTACATTGATGGATGGCCATGATTTTTATTCAGAAACAGGCTCCGGCATTTCACAAATTGACAAACCAATCAGGCATGGGTGGAACTCTGGGAGCGCCTGTGCATAAGGGCTTGAAAGCCCGCACTGAAGCGAGCAGAGTTGTACACATGCCTGATACAGCGAAAGATCAAGAATTCACGGAAAAGCGTCAAAAAACGCAATTCAATTTGTGATAAAGTACCCAAATACCGGAAGAACCGAAATTCATTCACGACCATTATACCAATACCGTAGTATCTTGGAACTGCATTTTTCGACAAGTGGTTTGGGTAAGACAGAATGTAGTAAAAACAAAATCACAGCAGCATGATAAGTCTCTTCAACGAAACATGACTCAAAATGAAAACACTTGAATGCGATGGTTCTTGGTGTCGGCGACAAATACCCGCCCGGCGTTTTCCGTCACGCCCCAGGGTTCAGCGAGTTGCCCCGGCGAAGCGCCCAACCCGCCCCAAATTCTGATGGGCTTTCCGTCCGGCGTAATGTTTTGAACGCGGTGGTTCCCCCATTCGCACACAATTAAATTGCCGTCGTCGCCCATCGCCAAATCATAAGGGAATAAAAACTCGCCCGGCTCGCTTCCTTCACGCCCCATGATCCGCAACAAATTGCCCTGCAAGTCATAGACTTTAATTCGATGGTTCACCGAGTCAGCAATATAGAGGTTGTCGTCTCTTCCCAGCAGAATGGCCATCGGGCGGTTGAACTGTTCAGGGCCGGAACCAAAACTGCCCCAGCTGAATAAAAATTCGCCTTCGGGACTAAACACCTGAACGCGGCCATTGCGCCCATATTCAGAAATATAGAGATTGCCGTTCTTCGCGACGGCGATGTCTGTTGGATAAACAAAACTCCCGGGTTCCAACCCATATCCACCAAAGGTAAATAATTTTTCGCCTTCGCTTGAATATTTGAGAATGCGGTTTTGGTGCGTATCGGGAATCCACAAGTCACCGTTTTGGTCGAATTCCAGCCCGGTCGGCGTACCTTTGTCTGGGTTTTCCAGCAACCATTCGAGAACAAACTCGCCTTGTTCGGTGAATTTCTGCACACGTCCGGTACGGTCGATCACATAGACAAAGCCACCATTGGCGCCAATCGCGCGAGGCGCCGCAAAACGCCCGGCGATCCGGCCCCGGCTCCCCCAAGTGAGAACGTCGTCCTGATTGGCGCCGCCGCATCCGGCTAGGCAAAGCGCGAGCGTTACAAGAAAAACGAACCGATGCTGTTTCATGGTCTTGATATCCAAACCGGCGCTTGCGTGATAGTGAAGCGGGCTGTCTCGCCGCATGACGCAGCGCATTGCGACGCGCCAATCAGTTGCAAACCGTCATGCCGCAAGGTCACGCGATAACCCCGCCCGATAAATTCACATGATTCTACCACACCCGCCAACGGCCCGTCTGCAGAAACCGCAATCGCATCCATTGTCCAACCAGCGAAGCCGTCTCCCGCGTCTCCATCAGGCGCGGGCCATTCGCCATAGGGCGTGTGGATCATTTCGTCTTTGATGGTTGCATCAACCATTGTGCGATAGCCCAGCAAAGCCGCCGCTTGTTTCGATTGTGGATTGCGAAACACGTTTTCGACTCGGCCCGAGCGAAGAATGCGCCCCGCGTTAAATACGACTAAATCGTCAGCCAACGCAAACGCTTCTTCGCGGTGATGGGTTACGACCACCAAGGTGCGGCCATTGCCCCCGCAGGCGCGAATATAAGGCATCAGTTCGTGGCGGCGCGGCTCATCGGCCCCCGCCAGCGGTTCATCCAGAACCAAAATCGGCGGCTCGCTAGCGGCAGCTCGAGCAAACTCCAATCGCTTGCGTTCTCCACCGGACAATTGTTCGGGATAGCGCCCCGCCAATTCGTGCAACGAAAACGCTTTCAGGATTTCCTCGACCCGGCGTTCGCGCTCCGCCTTGCTTAATGATGCAGACCGCAATGGAACCATAACATGATCGCGCACCCGCAAGTGCGCCCACAAGGCGGCTTCTTGAAAACAAAACCCGACGCCGCGTTCACAGGCGGGGACGGATTTTGTTGAAGACGCGACTTCTCGACCGTCGATGAAAACGGCGCCGGATTGCGGCTGTTCAAATCCGGCGACCAAGCGCAGGCAAGTGGTTTTGCCTGCTCCAGACGGCCCAAACAAAACCGTTGTTCGGCTGGGTGAAATTTTAAATGATATTTGTTTGAGCACTGGATTGCGTCCGTAAGAAAAACTTACATCCCGAAACTCGATCCCCGCCGCGCCGGAATTGGGCTTATTCATATCGTAGGCCCCATCTCTGGACTAACATCCGCGCAAACAGGCCAATCAGCAGCAGCGCCATCGGCGTGAGCAACAATAACAACCCCACAGCGGCGGTGCGCGGCTCGCTGCCGTAATGCAACAAGTTAAAATAGCGCATGGTCAGCGTTTCGCCGCCGGGCGGATGCAGCAAGGTCGTAACCGAAGCGTCGCACCACACGAACAACCCCATCATAAATAAAATCGGCGGGCAGTATTTCACCCACGCTGGCGCATACAAAAAACGGATGCGCTGCCAGAGGCTTCGCGTAAGCAGCGCGTCGGCCTCTTGTTGCTGGGCGCCGTAGCGGTTCCAAAACAAAAACGCGGCGGCGAAACCCACAACCCAAAAGTGGGCGGCGTATCCGGCGATCAGCGTGAGGGTTTGCGCCCAGCGCGGCAGCCAGCCCGGCCACAACGAACGAAACTCCAACCAACTGGCGGAAATCAAAATACCGGGCAGCACAAAACACGCCAACCCTGCCAACAACCACAACGCGCGCTCCCACCTTGCGCGTACGCGGCATAGCCACAGCCCCAACGCAAACATCACGACTGACGAAGAGGCGGCGTACGCGATGGTAAGTAACACCGTCTTGCTCTGGCGCGTCCATTCCAGCCAAAGCGATTCAATGCTGCTGGCGTGTAACAAAAGCGCCCCCGCCGGAACGACAACCGAAAGGCCGAACACAACACACGCCGCACATCCCGCACCAACAATAAGCGCAAGTGGCCCTCGGGTTTGCACCGGCGCCTCCGCGCCCCGCCGCCCCAAATTTCGGCTCGCAGCAAAAATCCAAGCCATAAACGGAACCAACAAAAGATAGGGCAAACAAAGCAAGAAGGCGGCGCCCTCATTGAGCAACGCCGAAAACTGAACATATATTTCTAATGGATACACATCGACGTACAACAGCGACGGCGCTTCGAATTGCAACAACGCCAAACCGAACACCAAGGCGCATGCAATCAAAACGACCTGAAGCAAACAGGGGAGCCAAAAACGGTAGAGACGCGTGGGCATCGGCAGATAGAGTAGCGCCGCTTCATACGCCCGCCGTTCGGGGACGCCCGACAGCGCAACGTAAAAAAAAACCACCGGCCAATAACACAACGCCAATACAAACGCCGCGCCGGGAACGCTATACAACCATTGTTCCCAAAGGCTTTCCGCGCCCCACACGATGCGCCCGCCGGGGTTTTCAAACCAACCCGCCAGCGTCATCCACGCCGACGCCATCGCAAACGGCGGGACGGAAAACGGCAACAGGGCCGCCGCTTGCAGCCAACGCCTTCGCGACGGCGGCGTCAGAGAATGCACCACAAAAACAGGCAACGCAAACACGACTGCGAAAAGCGACGTGAACCCCGCCAGTTGAAGGCTATTCAACAAGCGCTGCAACAACGCGCCGTCAATCAGCCCGGCAATCGAATGAAAATCAAACGCAACGCGGCCCCATCCAAGCATCACGATGGGAAGCGCAAGCAGTAGCCCGAATACCCCGCGTCCGGCCGCATTCATTCGACCCGCTAACATTTAAAAGAAATTTTTGTCCCGCAAAAATTGGATGCACGTTTCAATATTTTTGGCGACGACCTCGTAGTCAATGTCCATAGCATGAATTGACTCAAGCGAGGGGACGCCTTCCGGCAACTCAACGCTGCTGCGCACAGGGATTTGCCGGGCGCGCGTCTCGGCGAGTTTTCGTTCAACCTCAGGCGACAAGATGTAATCAATAAAGGCCTGGCCATTTTCAGGGTGAAGCGCATTTTTAATCAACGCGACCGTGTTGGGAATCACCAGCGTCCCCTGCCCTTCATGGTCAAGATACACCATTTCGACAGGCTTGCCCGCGTCGATCGCCGCGAAAGCGTCATCCGTGTCGGTTAGGCCAAACGCGAGTTCTCCGTTGGCCACGCCGTCTCGTACGTCTGAATTGCTGGTGCGCATCGTCATTTTGCCGAACACGCGCGCCGTACCAATTTGTTTGATCAGTTCCATCTCGCCGAGTTTGGTATACAACGCCGCCATGTGGGTCGCGGTGGTTCCAAACGCAGGCACCGCCATCGCGCGTTTGCCCGGGATTTTTGTAGAGCCTAGCGCGGGAATCGAATTTGGCGTTTCGCTTTTGGGAACCAGGTCGCGGTTAATCAACATCACCCGCGCGCGCACCGAAAAGCCTGTCCAATAGCCTTCGCTGTCTTTGAATTGCGCTGGAATCTCAGCGGCGGACGGCGAAAGGTATGGCGCCAGCAAGTCCTCTTGTTTAAGTTGGATGGTTCGGACGATTTCCGAATTCCAAAATACATCTGCTTGCGGGTTACGCGCTTCGCGGCGGATGCGCTCAAACACGCCAGTGGTTTTGGTTTTTTCGTTATCATACAAAACGTTGATTTGCATTTCGGGGTTTGCGTCAATAAAAGTTTGAATGATCGGTTCAGCGTAATCCTGGTCAACCGAAGTATAAATTGTCAACGCGTTTTTTTTCGCGCAGCCGGTAAGCAACAACGCCGTCGCCACGCCAATGATGCAAATTGAAATCGAAATTATTTTACTCATCGTACCCACAGGTGAATCTCCTCTTGCAATGGATTGGTTCTTTGAATTGTAATAAAAATCGCCTGGAGCGATAGGCGTTTGCTCCAGGCGATTGGCTTGATCTACGAAACGCACAACGACGCTATTCTCCCTGGGCGGCGTCACGGCTCGCGCTCGGGTTCAACGACTCAAAATACGCGCGCACGTGGTGGCGATACGCGACCGGAATCTGCTCTTTATTCAGCGCATCTTCCGCCGCCTGGCGATATTCAAACAGAGTCTCTTCAACGGTCACAGTCGAATCGGTCAGCACCGATTGCCCATCAACCGGCAGGATGCCCGCTACCGGGCCGCGTTGTAATTTCGCCCGCAGTTGGTCAGCGGTCATTGTGAAATCGGTATCTTCAAAGGGGGCCTTGCCGCCGCGACCAATGCCGGGGCCGCCCATGCCGACGCCTTGGTTGCGAGATTCGCCGGGCTTCCAGGGGCCAGTTTTTGCAAATTGGCCTAACTTGCTACCCTTGCCCTTGCCGTTTCCGTTGCAAGAGCTGCATTCGCCGTCTTTGTTAAATAATGCGCCGCATTTTTTGCATTCACCGGGTTTGCCGGAAAAAGCCAGTTTGGCATTCTTCAGGTCTTTGAGCGCTTCTTCCATCATGGCGATTTGCTCCAACATTTCCTGGAGGTCCATCATCTCGCCTTCGGCCAGTTGCAGCGCGTTTTTCGAGAGTTGCAGGTTGCCGCTGCTGAGCGACTCCGCCGCGCCTTGCAGCATTTTCGAGAGCGGCATGTTCATATCCATCATGGCGCTCATTTGCTCCATCTCTTTGGCGAGACGTTCGAGGTCTTCCGGCGAGAGGTTGCCCATTTTGATTTGTTTTTGTAGGGTTTGAAGCGATTGGGCGGCCTCTTCAAATTCCGCATTTTGCAGTTGCTTCAACAATCCGCCAGTGAGTTTTTTCATGGTCGGGTCCGCGCCGGGGTTGATCTCCGGCATACGCTTCATCAGTTCTTCTTTTCGTTTTTCCCAATCTTGTTCGCGCGACGATAACTTCGACATTGCCTGGCGTTTATCAATTTGCCCTTTTGAGAGTTCCGTCGCCAGTTCTTGCAGTTCATCGCTGAGTTTTGCGACTTCGGTCAGTTTCTTTTCTTCGACTTGGCGTTTCACGGTTTGCCGTTGCAAATACGCCGTGAGTTCTTTTTCGATGCGCTTGGCTTCGACGGTCTGCGCCTCGGCCTCGCCTCTTCCAGACAATAACGCAAACTCCGGCAGCACAAATACCGACAGAAGCAACGCCAGCAGCGGGACCCACAGCCAACCCGCTTCACGCGGGTTCTTCCAGGGGAACGCCGCCGCCAAGTTGATGTTGGAGACGGCGCGCCATGCGTCCATCACTGCGGCGCTTTTCCATTGGCGCAGTTCCTGGTCGAGTTCGTCTTCGCGCCCAAATTCCAACGCGGACGACACTTTTTCTTTGAGGCGCAACCGGCTATCCGCGAGAACCGCCGTTGACGTCAAACTACGGGAGCGCATCATAAATCGCACCAGCGCAGCGGGAACCGAACAGGCCATAATCCCGCCCGCCACCGCGAGGCGGCTCAGCGAATCGGGCAAAAACGCCATGACAAACGTTGCCAACGCCGCAACGATGCCGCAATAAAAAAACCAGCGGACGAAGTCGTTCCATAACGTGACGCTGCAATAGCGCCAATGCGCTTGCCGCACCCGTTTTAAAATATCGCGAACCGCTTGTACGTCAGTCATTGCTTGGTCTCCGTCAAAAGATTGGAGCGAATCCTCAGTCGGTTTGCATGTTCAGATATAACGTGTACTCAAAATCATCGCCGCCCAGCGTCAGGTGCAGCTCATAATAAAATTCCTGATATTGCGCAATCGAACCAAAGCGGTAATCCATGATGCGATGTTTCGGCGTCTTTTCAGGAAACAGCGACTGGCTTTTTTTATCGCGAATTTTCACTGATTCGCCGTCTTTCTCGCTCAAGGAGTAAGAACGGCGTACGATTTCCACGGCGGCGTCTTCGTCGCCGGTACGGACAAGTTCAAACATAAAGACAACGATTCGGTCAGCCGCTTGTTCACGCAACGACAATAATTTATCGCGCGGAATTTCAATTTCCGTCCGTCCTGGCGCAATTTCGAGCGGGCCTTCCCCTTCAAACAATCCCCCCGCCTTAAACGCGCGGGATTCAAGCGAATCCAATTCGGCGCGGGTCAGCCCGTCTTTTTTGAGTTCATCCATTGCTTCATGCGTCATTGAAAAAACGCGAACATTGATCTGCAATGGAGTTTCAGCCGCTTGAGACGAGACGCCCATACTGGTCATGCACACGATTGCGACGATTAGAAATATACGGTTCATTCGATTATTGCCCCCCGATGTTAGTTCCTGCACCTTTATTGCGACGCTCGGTTCTATCTAAACTGAACAGAGCGCACTTGAATCTCTATTATTGCATAAAAAATTGTGATTTGTAATATAAAATCCGGCATTACAAGACTGAAATAAAGACGCGCACTTTGCTTTTCCTGAGGAGACCAAGGTGAAAACGGTCGCTGATCTGGGTGAATTCAACCTGTTAGAAAAACTACAGCAAATTTTGTCTCCGTCTCATCCCGATATTTTGGTCGGACTTGGCGATGACGCAGCGGTCGTAGCGCCGCCCCACGCCCCCATCGTGATGACAACGGACGCAATGGTTGAAGGCGTCCATTTCAAACACGAATGGGCGTCTGCCCAACAGATCGCCCACAAAGCCCTGGCCAGCACTCTCAGCGACTTGGCGGGCAAGTGCGCCAAGCCGGCTTACGCATTGATTACGCTCGGCTTACCAGGAGAAACCGAACTCAAATGGATTTATGAGTTCTATCAATGTCTTGCGCAACTTCAGCGTGAATGGAATCTATCCATCGTGGGAGGCGACACCGTGCGTTCGCCCCAATTTTGGATATCCATCGCGGCTTACGGCGTCCAAACCACTCAATCGCCATTGCGAATTGACTCCGCCCAGGCAGGCGACTGGATCATTGTGAGTGGAACGCTGGGCGACGCCGCCGCCGGGTTAGGCAGCCTCTTGCACCCCGGTCAAACCTGCGACTTGGCGTCATTGCAATTTCTTCAAAACCGCTTGCACCTCCCAACTCCAAGGCTCAACGAAGCAATGCAAATTGCCTCCATTGCGGTTCCAAACTCAATGACGGACATTAGCGACGGCTTGGCCCGCGACTTACGAAAAATCTGCAAGGCAAGCGGCCTCGGCGCTCATCTACAGGCAAGCCAGCTGCCCTGCAGCGATGCGCTACGTCAATATGCGGGAGAGAAAGCGCCGGAGTATGCGTGGCGCGGCGGTGAGGAATACGAATTGTTGTTGACCCTTTCGCCAGAACAGGGTCGAAATCTCATCAATCAATGGGACAAAGCGAATTGCCCGCTTCACCACATTGGCGAATTAACTTCATCCACAGACATCATCGTTGACGGCATGGATCCATCGCTTGAAGGCTTCGACCACTTTAAGACGAACTCACCGCGTAAGAGTCCGACTTGAGAGTCGCCAAAGAAGAACGAAGTTGGACGCGCCCCTCTAAAACCACATCCCGCTCTGGTTCATAAACCGATTGTTGAACCGCATCCACCGCCAACAACCCCATTTGGTTCCAGGGCAAATCAACTGTAGTCAGGTCCAACGCGGCGCAGATTCCGCCTCCACCAAACCCCGACATCGCGATTGGAAAATCGAGTTCTGCGTCAAATGAATCAAAAGCGGTTTTTAATTGCGAGACCAGCCCATCATGGATGCACATCACCATACCAGGGCGCTCCTGCTTTATTTTTCGGGAGAGATGTTGTACGAAGTCCAGCATTGATTGCCGCTTTTTCCAAACGCATACATCAGACCATTCAACGCTCGACAATTCACGCGTAATGGTTTCAAAACCGCTGCGACGCGCAGTGCGAATCGACTCGCAGCAGGATTCATCGTCAACCAGAAGCAATCGGTTATGCCCGCTTTCGACCAGCGATTTGGTCAGCGACGCCATGCCCGATTCATGATTAAAGTGGATCGAGTAGGCTTCACTGCTACATGCTTTGCAGCCGTCCAATATCACAACCGGAGTTTGCGCTTTGAGCAGGCGGGACACCCAGCGCTTGACGTTCAGCCCATTAAAATCAGGTTCCGCCATTGAGACGATCACTCCAGCGACGCGGCGCTGAATTAAGCGGTCGGCAAAGCGGTCAACTTTCAGAAAATCATTGGAAGAGATGCACACGCAAGTTTCGAGGCCCAATTGAGACGCGCGATCTTCAATTGATTTCAGCAGGAGCCACGGTTCGTTCCACGGACGGCTTGATAACAAAACGCCCAAAACCGGGCCTTGTTGTTCGGGCTTTAACACATAGGTGCCTTTGCCCTGAACACGGCGCAAAAAGCCCTCTTGTACCAACTCCTGTAAGGCGCGGATCACAGTCATTTTACTCGCGCCAAAGCGGTCAATTAAATGCGTTTCCGAAGGAAGTTGATCACCCTCTTTCAGGGTTCCCTGCTCAATATCCTGACGGATCGCTTCTTTGATTTGGATGTATTTTGGCAACCGCTCGAATAAACTGCCCATATCATCTCTCCGCTATTTTCACTGATGTATAATTAACTGGTCAACAAATAATCAAAGCACCCTTTTCATCAATTGAATTTAGATCAGAACAAAGCATTGCTTATTTTAGAGCAAATGCTCATTTCTTGTGGCGCTAAAACAATCTATTTTCTGTAATTTATTTCTGCGCCCCCCCGGACGCTTTGTAGAGAACGATTCCCACACAACCATCTAAAAAATAAAAAGTTACAGAGACACATACTCCTCGCGCAAAATGCAATACAAACCACAAATCATGTAATCAATCTATAATGATTTATTACCATCCTATATCTCAGGAAACATGGTGTCAACATAATTTATTGTTAGCGTGAATCTTTTGTATAGAGGAGTAAAAGAGTAGAGATGTGTAAGATGTCGTTATTCGGGTGGGTTTACTACAGTTTTCAATTCAGGCGCCATTGCGCGCAGATATTCGTAACCCGAATAGAGGGTGACCGCGCAAACCAATGACATCATCAGATTGCTAATGAGAAACAGGTTTTCTTCCACCACAGGAACATACAGCGCGACGATGCGAAGAATGACCAACACAATTATCACAAACGCCTGGAAAATCGCTTTGATTTTGCCGCTGGTTCGGGCCGCCAACACGGCCCCCCGATAGGCGCACACCGCCCGCAAGGTCGCAATTACGCTGTCCCGGTACAAAATGGGAAGCACCAGCAACAACGAAACTTCATGCACCACTGCCAGGCAAATAAAGATGGTATCGCGGTAAATGCTGTCAGCCATCGGGTCGAGCAACTTGCCCAAGTCTGTCACCAAGCCGTATTTTCGCGCGATGTAGCCGTCGAGCGCATCGGTCAATTCGCAGAATATGATGATCCCTAACAGAGAAATTCGACACCAGGGCGCATCAATAATAAATAATACTGCGATCACCGGGCTAAGCGCCAAACGGGACAGGGTCAGAATATTGGGTAAACTACGCGGAACCTTCATAAGGCTCATTATCTAACAATTCCCCATTCATGAAAGGATCAGCCGCCGCATTTCAGAAATCTTACGCTTCCGCGCGGCTTGATTTTTCCGGCCTGTGCGGTCATTTTCGTAACACTAAAGCGTTGAATTCGTTTTGTAATAGAGCGAAAATGATGCGTATGAAGAATTCTTCGTTTTACTGATAAATAAAATAGAAAACGCAGACCAATAGAATTGAGCGGATACCATGTCTTTTGAACCCGAAACCAAACGCCTGTTTCATTATATTAAATTTATCTGCGGCGGCGTTTGCGCTGTTATGATGTTGTGGCTCTGCCTGACCTTGTTTTTCCCCAGCATCGGCGGAGCGTTTCCGTTCCGTACACGCGGCCCGCTAGCCAAATATGACTACTATAAACTGGGCGACTTTGAAGATTGGGAAAGCGTCCTGGAAGACCCGGTCACTCCCCCCGATCCAGACCACCCGGGCCGCATTGTTGCCGAGCAATTTATGGCAGACGGAGAGATCGGCGAGTTGAACTTCGGCGACCCGAACGATACCAGTCGAATTGACCCTGACATCGAAGAGGCGCGTGGCGTCAACGACGATATCAAAAACGCCACGCAGCCGTAGACGAACTTGCTGACTTACGCCAAGATAGAGAAATCTTATTTAATGGAAATCAGGGAATGACAAACGTATACGAAGCGAAACAACAGATTATCGAGATCGGCCGCCGGGTTTGGACCAAAGGCTGGGTCGCCGCGAACGACGGCAATATTTCATTCAAAGTTTCAGAAGACGAGTATGTTTGTACGCCAACTGGCATCAGCAAAGGCTTCATGCAATTGGAAGACCTGCTGGTCGTCGATGGACAAGGCCGCAAACGCAGCGGCGGTCCGCTGAAACCTTCGTCTGAAATCAAGATGCACTTTTATATCTATGGACAACGCCCTGATATTCGCGCGGTTGTCCACGCTCACCCACCGACTTCAACGGGTTTCGCCGTCGCCGGCATGTCGCTGGATGCGTGCGCGTTGCCCGAAGTGGTCGCGCTGATGGGACAAATTCCACTTGCCCCTTACGGCTTGCCTTCGACCGATGAAATCCCGAAGTCGATTGCGCCGTTCGTCAAAGACCACAACGCCGTTCTCTTGGCCAACCACGGCGCGTTGTCTTGGGGCGGCGACCTCATGCAAGCCTATTACCGCATGGAAACGATGGAACACTACGCCAACATTTTGATGACGGCGGTGCAACTGGGCAACGTGAATTTATTCAGCAAAGAACAAGTCGCGGCGCTCGAAGGTTTGCGTGACCGCTTCGGCCTGACAGGCCCGTTCCACGGTTGCAATACCAACGTGTCCAAACTCCCCGCTGAAACCGGCGCGGTTCCCGACGTCAACGATTAACATTTCGCGCAGAAATATCGAACCACAAACGTCTATTCGCTGAGCGTTTCGTATAAAACGGACGCTCAGCGATTCATACTCGCCTCTTCATCCCCCAGAAAAAAAACACCAGCGCAAAAGCAGCGCGGCGATCCAAGGCGCCCGAACCCACTGCGGCGGCTCAGCGACAGATACGAATTTATACAGTGCTTATGCCTGATAAGCACCGTGTCAGCGCGCCCGCGGCGGCTCAGCGTTAAAAGCAGAGATGATCTGAATCTAGTAGCCGTCTCTAAGTACCACACGAAAACTATTTTTCGCGGTAGACTTCTTCGGGGTCAAAGAGTTTTTTGGAATCAATCTCTTTAATGGGAAGCGTCTTCACGTCTTCGGGAACTTGATCGCCGATGGGAACCTGTCGATAAAAACAGGAGCGGCGCCCGGTGTGACAGGCGGCGTCGCCGACTTGTTCTACTTTGATGACCAAGCAATCCTGGTCGCAATCCACCAGAATTTCTTTCACTCTTTGGGTATTGCCGCTGGTTTGGCCTTTGTGCCAGACTTCCTGGCGGCTGCGGCTCCAATAGACCGCTTCGCCGATTTCGATGGTCTTGGCCAGGGTTTGCGCGTTCATAAACGCCACCATCAAAACCTCGTTGGTTTTGTAGTCGCAGGTGACGGCGGTGATTAAACCGTTCGCATCAAATTTCGGCGCAAACACGGCGCATTCGTCCACTTTGACCGAGGTGCTGTCGGTAAATGTATCGAGAATATCCATTATTGTCCTCCGGTGATTTCGTAACCAAAGTGTAGTTCATCGGGATCAAAACAAAAGCAGAATAGAGCGTTTCTATGCGACCTGTTGTTGGATTTCTTCATATACTTTTTGAAAACGCTCGTCCCAACCCGCATAGGAGACTACTTGTTCGAATTGCTCTTGGGGCATGGGGATATACTTGCCTTCGCCGCTGCAAACCAGTTCGCCGTTTGGGCGTTCGATGCCGCCGCGCGCGACAATCATTCGTTTTTTGTCAGCAACCAGTTCGCCGTATACAAGCAGGGTCTCGCCCGCAATGGCGTGAGAACGATAACGCAGGGTCATTTCAGCGGTGTAGCACATGATGGGGCGCGAGAGAATGCACGACCAGCCCATACATTCATCGAGAATGGTCGCCAACACGCCGCCGTGGGTCACGTCGCGAAATCCGCAAAAATGATCGGCTGGCGTGAACTGCGTTTCGATGCGTCCGTTTTGAACGTAAAAGGTCACGTCGAATCCCGCTTTGTTTTCGCTGCCGCAGACAAAGCAGTCGGTATAACGCGGCAACTCGATGCGTTGGTTATTCATCCATCAGTCCTTAAACGTTGTTATGGCTATGTTCAATCGCAGCAAGCCGCATTATTCTAATGGAAAGACAAGCAAGATGAGACGCCCATGAACCAGCCAGACTGGAAGCCCGTCCCCGATGAAATCATTAAACGCGCGCGCCGCAATTGGTATGCGCTGTGTTTTCATCGCGCGGAAACGGCGAAGTCGCTGCACGATCCGCTTGCGCATCTCGACCAGTTTGAACTCTGCATGAGCGACGGCGCCATTCGCGGTGTTCGTTTTAAGAATGACTCAACGCACCATGTCTATCTTTCGCCGGAGAGCAGCGCCGCACTGCTCGAACAGCAGATCAACCAATTGCGCCAGTATTTTCAATCGGGCAAACGCATGATTGTCATCGCCGGGCTTTGTTGCGGTCGGTTGTTGGATGCGGTCAAGCAGTTGCTGGATGAATATACGTCTACGGCGGTTTGCCTGCTTGAACCCCGGCTTGAATCGTGGTGCGCGGCAATGTTGGATTTACAGGTTCCCGAAGCGCTGCCGCATCCACGTTTGTTTCTATTCAGCGGCGAAAACGCTTACGCTAAAGCGGTCGATTTTATTCGTAAGGAATATTTATTTCTGCTGCCGCATTCGGAATTCGCTTACATGCTGGGCGTAATGCCGACCGATGAACGCGCTCCTCACTATGTGCAATTCGCCAAAGATGCGGCGGCGGCGATTCAACGAAAGAACATTCAGTTTGAAGACGCGCTCAGCCAGTTTTTACAGCATACCCAAACCGCGTTGAGCAGTACGCCGCAATCCGTTTGGGCCTGCACCCATCGCGAATCGTATATTCATTTCCCGCTGTTGAAGGCGTTTTTGCGCGGCTTTCACCAGGCAGGGCTTAGCACGCGGCTGTCGGAATATGACAACCAGTTTTCAACCTCGTTTCGCATGATGGGCGAATTGCTGCGAGCCAAACCGGATTGTATTTTTTCCATCAACGCCTGGCCCGGCGCACTGCTCGAAGACTTCGGCCTGTCGCCCGATGCCGTGCAGCGCATGCGCATACCGCGCATTTGTTGGCTGGTGGATGACACCAAACTCTACGAAGACGCGCCGTCGCAATCGCCCTTTGGCGCCAACGACTGGACCATCGCCAGCGACCGCAGTTATCTGCCGTGGTTGGAACAATTGACCCGACAAGCGTTCTTCATGCCGCCCGCGACCATGTTTGAGAAAAAGGGCTCCATTCAAAAAGAATATGAAGCGCCGATTTCGTATGTGGGATCGCTGCCCAATATTTTGAATGAACTAAACCAGGCGTCATCCATTACGAAAGAAATACTGAAACAAGTTGAGGCGAACAAGCGCGAACAACCCTCGCAGCTGTTCGTGGATTTGCTCAACGAACTCTCGCCGCCGCATGAGTCGCGAAAACAAATCGAGACGCTCGCGCAACAGTTTACCGCGCAAACACGAAAAGGGTTTCAAACCACGCAGGCCCGCGTAGAGTATTTTTTATACACCGCCGCAACGTATTACAAACGCATGCGCATCGTAGAAGCGCTATTGCCGCTGGGCTTATGCGTGTATGGGCCGCAAACATGGCGCGATGCGCTGCCGCGACCGTTTCAACATCACTACCGGGGCTTTGTTGAG
Source organism: Candidatus Hinthialibacter antarcticus (assembly GCA_030765645.1). NCBI lineage: Bacteria > Candidatus Hinthialibacterota > Candidatus Hinthialibacteria > Candidatus Hinthialibacterales > Candidatus Hinthialibacteraceae > Candidatus Hinthialibacter > Candidatus Hinthialibacter antarcticus. Next base: position 18,962 of record JAVCCE010000069.1, read on the forward strand.
AACAAAGACCTCGCCAATGTGTATGCGTCATCGCGCTTGAGTTTGAATATCCATAGCCATCAGTGCCCGACGTGTTTGAATACCCGCGACTTTGACGTCCCTATGGCGGGCGGCGCGGCGCTCGGCGATTGGGTGGAAGACGTTGAGCGCGGCCTACTCGAACCCGGCAAGGAAACGCTTGCGTTTCATTCAACCGAAGAAGCCGTAACGCTCACCCGGCAATACCTTAAAAATTACGATGCACTGCAAGCGTTGCGCCGCGACGGACATAATCGAGTCATCGGCGAACATACGTATAAGCATCGCGCTCAAACAGTTCTTTCTAGAATCTCCCGATAGAAATTTAGTTTCACACAAACGCTTGGATACACTGAAACAAAACCGTGACATAAAAGGATAAACCATGTCTTACGTCGAATCAAAACCTGACCGTCAATACCCTTGGTTTGTTCGTTGGCTGCTCAAAAGCCAAATCAAAAAATACGGACAAACCCTTGAACCCGCCAAACTGTGGGGACGCTCGCCGTGGGTGTTTGTGGGCGTCGCCACCTTGTACGGCGCCCTCGACCGTAAGCGTTCGCCCATCGAACCGCCGCTTCGTGCATTGATTACCGTGCGGGTCTCGCAAATCAACTGGTGCACTTTCTGTGTCGATATCAACTCAGCGACCGTGCTCAAGCGAGGCGCATCAGAAGAACAATTGAATGATCTGGCGAAATTCCGTGAGAGCCCTCATTTTACGGACAAAGAAAAACTGGCGTTGGAATACGCCGAAGCCATGACCATCGGCAACCACCCGCCCGCGCCCGAGCTGATGGCGCGACTCAAGCAGACCTATAGCGATGATGAGGTTGTAGAACTGACGGGGTTGATTGCGTTTCAGAACCTATCGAGCCGCTTTAACGCCGCGCTCGACGTGCAGCCGCAGGGCTTTTGCAAAATCGCCCCGCAGCCGAAAGAAGATTAACAACCGTTAAACGCTACGGCAGAAGATGTGCGCATAGTTGGGCGTATTTGACCAGCGGGTCCCAGAAGAGACCGAAATAAAGCACTGGAACACTGAGGACAAACAGCAGAAGGACGTAACCGGGCTGCATGGTCATCGCCGGTTTTGAAGCCAAACTTTCTTCGAGGAACATCGCTTTGACGATGCGCATATAATAGTAAAGCGAGATGACGGTGTTCAACACGCCGACAATCGCCAGCCAGTACATTTTTTCTTCCAGCACCGCGATGAATAAATAATACTTGCCGACAAAGCCCGCCGTCGGCGGCAATCCGACCAGCGAAAACATCGCAATCGCCATCATCGTCGCCGCGACCGGGGCCGTACGCCACAAGCCGCGAAAATTGGTGATGCGCTCGCTGCCGGTCGACTCCGCAACAAACAGAATCACGGCGAACGCGGTCAGGTTGGTGAAGAGATACATCACCAGATAAAACAACACCGATTCCAACCCCATGGTTGTCATCAAACAGACGCCCATCAGCAGGTAACCCGCATGGGCAATGCCCGAATACGCCAACAGGCGTTTGAGGTTGGTTTGTGGAAACGCACCCAGATTGCCGACCGTCATAGTAATCGCCGAGAGCACGGCGAGATTGAGGCGCCAGTCGATATTGAGGCCCTCCGCCATCACCCAGCCGCCGTCAGTCGCTGTCATAAAGGTTGAGAAGAAGAAACGGGTGATGAGCGCAAACCCGGTCGCTTTCGATGCAACCGACAAGTAAGCCGTGACTGCCGTCGGCGCGCCTTCGTACACGTCCGGCGCCCAGAAGTGGAACGGGACCATCGCGATCTTATAACCGATGCCGACCAGGATCATCAGCATGATGAAGAAACCAGTCAGGTTTAATCCATCCGTTGAAGTCATCAGCGCGCGGTGCACGGCGTCAAAATCGGTCGCGCCAGTCAGGCCATATAGCAGGCTGATTCCAAACAACATCACGCCCGTCGAGACGCCGCCGTATAAGACGAACTTCAGCGCGGCTTCGTCCGACTTGCCGATGTTGCGCGAGAAGCCCGCGAGAACATACGAGCCTAAACTCATCAATTCAAGCGCGAGATAAATCATCAACAAATCGCGCGACGAGGCGACCAGGCACATGCCGATGCAAACCGCCAATAAGATCGCGTAGAATTCGCTCTTTTTCGATTGAGACACTTCGCGGCTCATAATCGCCATCGCGGTCACGGCGCCAGTGCACACAATAAAGAACGCTTTGAAGAACAGCGCAAACGTATCATGCGCCAACATGCCCATGAAGAGTTTGGTCGGTTCCAACGAATATAAGTGGAGGTGAAACAAAAACGCAAACACGCAGCCGGTCAGCGCAATCTTGGCGGGGAGGTTCGATTCAAACCGTTCCGCGCCGCAGATATCCGCAACCAACACAGCCATCACCGTGACGGTGAGAACCAGTTCGGGAAGAAAATACGCTAAACTTTCAACGTTGCCCATGAAGAAGTGTCCCTTTTCCTGATCCTTACGGCAATATCTCAAGCAGTTGGGCCACAGTCGGCTGGAAGAACTGCAAGATCAAATGCGGAAATACGCCCAATAATATGACGATAAACGCCAGCGGATACAGCATCACTTGCTCGCGCAAAGTGCAGTCGCGCATGTCGGCGTACTTTTCGTTTAATGGCCCTAAGAAGACGCGCTGGTAGGTCCACAACACATACGCGGCGGTAATCACGATGCCTGACAAGGCCAGTATGGTAATCCAGGTGAACACGGGAAACGCGCCCATGAAGACCAGCGCTTCGCTGATGAAGCCCGACAAACCAGGCAGCCCAAGCGAGGCGAAGAACGCCAGACAGGTAATGCCGGAAAAGACGGGCATGGTTTGCGCCAAGCCGCCGAAGCCGTCGATGTCGCGATGATGGGCGCGGTCATACACTACGCCAACCAGAAGAAAGAGCATCGCGGTGATGGTGCCGTGGTTGAACATTTGCAAGACGGCGCCGTTCATTCCTTCAGGGGTCATCGCCGCCATACCCAACATGACGTAACCCATGTGGCTGATGCTGGAATACGCGACCAGTTTCTTCAAGTCCGTCTGCGCCATGGCGCAAAGTGCGCCGTAGACGATATTAATCAAAGCAATAATCGCGATAAACAACGCGAACTGGCCCGCCATTTCGGGGAACAACGGGTACGCAATTCGCAGAATGCCGTAGATACCCATCTTCAAGAGAATGCCCGCCAGAATTACGCTGATTGCGGTCGGCGCTTCGACGTGTGCGTCGGGCAGCCAGGTATGGAACGGGAACGCGGGAATCTTGATGGCGAATGCGACATACATGCCAAGGAACAGCCACCATTGTACGCCCGCCAGATTGCCGAGTTCCGAGGCGGCGATTTGTTCGCGCAGTTGAACCAGGTCAAACGAGCCGCCAGTATAGATATAAATCACGATCATCGCCAGGAAGAGGAACACGCTTCCAAGCAATGTATAGAGGAAGAATTTAATCGCGGCGTATTCACGGCGCGGCCCGCCCCAGACGCCGATCAGGAAGTACATCGGCAGCAGCATGATTTCCCAGAAGACGTAAAAAAGGAAAAAATCGAGCGAACTAAAGACGCCCAACATTCCGGTTTCAAGCAACAGGAACAACGCAAAATAGCCTTTGGCGCGGTCGTTGATGCCCCAGGACGCGAGGATACAAATTGGACACAATAACACCGTCAGGAACAACATCGGCACGCTGAGGCCGTCGGCGCCGACGTAATAGAAGATGTTGAAACTCTCGATCCACGAGACGCGCTCAATAAATTGCAACCCGCCGGACGGATCGTACGTCCGCAGCATCTGGATGCCCAATAGCAAAGGCGGCAGCGTACTGACCAACGCCAGTTGCTTGATAAAGTTTTTGGCCCGTCCGGGCGTAATCAAAATAACCGCCATTCCGATTAGTGGAAAGAAGGTCATCCAGGTCAAAAGATGCGTTTGGTTCTCCATTGCGCTGCGACTCCCTGCTTAGAACGCGTACTGTAAGTATTGATGTATGATCAAAATCACCGCAACTGCCATAGCAATTTTGAGTATATAACTTTGGATCACGCCATTTTGTACTAACGTGCTGACCGAGCCGACCGCCTGCACCACCACGGCGCCCAGATTCAAAGCGCCGTCCACGACATAGCGGTCAAATCCACCCGAAACATTCGCCGAACCGCGCAGGATCGGCGCCGTCGCATTGACGATGCCGTCGACCACCACGCGGTCAAATGAAGCGAGAACTTTTCGGAACCACATAACAAATCCGATGATCGTCGCCCAGTAAAATTCGTCGACGTAATATTTGTTCAACGACAATTGATACAGCGGACGGAAGGTCAAAGCGATGCGGTCCGCCGGTATCCATTTTTTGAAATAAATAACGTACGAAATAAAAATGCCGGTTGCGGCGACCAAGACTGACATCGCCATCGCGCCGTAATGCACCCATAAATTGTGGGCGTGATGCGCTTCGCCGTGACCGTCGTGCACAATCTGCATCGGGACGACGAGATGGTCAAACCACAACGACCCGTAAGCGCCAAAGCCGCCAATGATCGACATCGCCGCCAGCACCATCAGCGGGACCGTCATCGACATGGGCGACTCATGCGCATGGTCAAATGATTTCTGGTTGCGGGTTTCGCCGAAGAAGGTCATAAACATCAGGCGGAACATATAAAAAGCGGTAATGCCCGCGCCGATCAGCAGACCGATAAAAATCGTAAAGTGTTGGGGTTGGTCAACGCCGAATTGCAACGCGCCCGCCATGATGGCGTCTTTACTGCCAAAGCCGGAGAATAACGGAACGCCCGCAATCGCCAGGGTGCCGATCATCATTGTCCAAAAGGTAATCGGCATCTTGCTGCGCAGCCCGCCCATTTCACGCATGTCTTGTGTGTGCGCGGCGTGAATCACGCTGCCGCTGCATAAGAAGAGCAGCGCTTTAAAGAACGCATGGGTCATCAGGTGATACAATCCAGCCGTGTATGCGCCGACGCCCAGCGCCGCCACCATGTAGCCCAGTTGGCTGATAGTGGAATAGGCGAGTACGCGCTTGATATCGTTTTGGGTAATCGCAATCGTCGCGGCGAAGAAGGCGGTAATCAGCCCGGTGTACGCAATAAACAACATGGCCTCATCCGACAGCGAAAACATGGGGAACAAGCGCCCGACCATATAAACGCCTGCCGCAACCATGGTCGCAGCGTGAATCAGCGCGCTGACCGGGGTGGGGCCTTCCATCGCGTCGGGCAGCCAGATATGCAGCGGGAACTGCGCCGACTTGCCCACCGCGCCGCCGAATAAACAGATCGACGCGATCATCAACATTGTGCCGGAGAGTTCGCCGTGCGCGACGGCTTCAAACACTTCGCGGTAATTAAACGCGCCGATGGTCATGGCGATAATCAAGATGCCCGCGAACATAAAGACGTCGCCGACGCGGGTGGTCAAAAACGCTTTGATACACGCGTTGGCGGCGGAATGTTTTTGGTAGTAATAGCCGATGAGCAAGTAAGACGAGACGCCCACCAGTTCCCAGGCGATGTACAACACAAACAAATTGTCGCACAACACCAATAAATACATCGAGAACGTGAAGAGACTGAGATAGCCGTAAAAACGGTGATAGAGCGGGTCGTTGTGCATGTAGCCAATGGAATAAAAGTGCACCAGCGTACTAACGAGACCGACCACGATCAACATAACGCAAGTTAAGTTATCAATATGGAAACCAAAGGTGAAATCAAGGCTGCCGCCGCTAAACCAGTGATACGAACTGACCGTCGCGGGGAAGATGTAGTCCGGGTTGTATTCCAACACAATCACGCGGAAAAACATCAACAGGCCAAACAATAGCGTCGCGCTTACAGCGGTGATGGATACCCAGTCGCCTTTGCGCGGTAGGCTGGGGCCAAACGCCATTTGGATAGCAAACGCCCCCAGCGGGAGCGCTAAAATGAGCCAAGAGAGAATTTCGATCAATGCCATTGGCGGTCCTCAGTGTTTCATGTTGCTGATTTCATCAAGATGTACGGTCGAAAATTGCTGGTAGATCGCCAAAACAATCGCCAGCGCGATCACCGCTTCTGCAGCGGCGAGAATGATTACGAAAATGGCAAAAATATGTCCATCCAACGCGGCGTTGGGCATGAAACGGTTAAACGCGACGAAATTCAAATTGGCGGAATTCAAAACCAGTTCGACGCCCATCAACACCCGGATTCCGTTGCGCTGGGTCGTGATGATAAACACGCCCAACAAAAACAAGGTGATGGAAACCACCAGATAATGTTCGATGCCGATTGCCATTGCGTTTTGCTCCCAAACCTTCGGCCCGGCTTACGCCGCCGGGGTGTCTGCGTCGTCTTCTTTTTGTTCGCCGCGCGCAATCACCACCGCGCCGATCAACGCGACCAGCAGCAACAACGATGCGACTTCAAAGGGAAGCATATAGCGCCCTAAAAGAAGATTGGCGATTTCACTAATAGTTGATTCAGCGGGTTGTAAGTCTGTCACTTGCGCCACAGGCCAAGCGGTTTTGAACACGACGGGCAAGATCATCACAAACAAGACGATCATCAAAACAATCGCCGTCTTGAAATTCAGCGTTTGCTTGACCGTCCCTGCGCTTTGATGTCCGGTGAACATGACTCCGAACAGCAGCAGAACCAGAATGCCGCCGACATAAATGACGACTTGCGCAAGGCCGACAAAGTCGGCGCCTAGATAGAGATATAAACACGCCAACCCGAAAAACGTGAATAACAGCGAAAACGCCGCATGAACGAGGTTCGAAGTGAAAGCAGTAAAGACGGCGGAGCCGACAACAGCGCCCGCGAACACATAGAAGAGTAAACTAGGCAGCAGTGCGTCCACTTTTCGGATCATCCTCCTCGTACGGATTTTTGCCGGGGCGGGGGTCCACTTCGACAAATGGCGGAACCGGGTCTTTGACAAAATCGCGCACCATTTTGGCGCGGTCGGTAAAGATTGTTTCGTAATCGTGCGACATGATCAAACTGGCGTCAGGGCAGACCTCAACGCACAACTCGCACCAGCAGCATTTTTGATAATCGAGTACCCAGCCGACCACTTTGCGCTCTTTGCCCTTGCCTTCGCATTTCACTTCGATGCAATCGACCGGGCAGATGCGCGCGCACTTGGTGCACCCGCCGCATAGCGACATATCGTTGACCAACATGCCGCGAAAACGCAACGGCACCACGCGCTTTTGATAGGGATACATCAGCGTGACGGAGTCGCGAAACAGAAACTCACGGCCTGTCACCCACATCCCTTTCAGGGTGGTAGTGACGCCGGCCCATACTTCCGTTAAAACATTCATCAATCGTCTCCTGCGGTCTTAGGAACTGGTGTAATAGATCCAGAATGCGACCCCAAGGATGTTTAACAATCCCAATGGGATTAGAAATTTCCAGCATAACGACATCAGTTGGTCAATGCGAAAACGCGGCAGCGTCCAGCGCAGCCAGATGCCGACAAACATCAGCGCGCAAATCTTGGCGAAGTACATAAACGCTGATTCGACGCCGAACGGGCCGTGCCATCCGCCTAAGAACAACAACGACGCAACAGCGGCGACCAGAAACATCTCGGCGTATTCCGCCAGAAAGAAAAACGCAAAGCGGATGCCGCTATATTCAACGTGGAAGCCCGCGACCAGTTCCGATTCGGATTCAGGCAAATCGAACGGTATGCGGTTGGTTTCCGCGAGACCCGAAATATAGTAACTAAAGAATGAAAGAAAGCAGAAAGGGTTCCAAAGCGCCCAATTGCCCATGTTCCAAAAGCCGCCCGCTTGACTGTCAGCCAGGGCGGTCAGGTTTAAACTTCCTGCGAGAATCACCGGCGGCAACAGATGCAGCGCGGCGGGAATTTCATAACTCAAAAATTGCGCGGCGGTTCGCATGGCTCCGTAGAGCGACCATTTGTTGTGAGAACCCCAGCCCGCCATGATGATGCCCAGCGCCACCAGCGACGAGGTCGCCATGAGATAGACGATGCCGATGTTTAAATCGACCGGCGCCCATCCGCTGCAAAGCGGCAGTATCGCCCAACCGAGAAACGCGCCGCCGAACACTAATACGGGCGCTGTAACAAACAGCCATTTGTCCGCCATCGCGGGGATCAGGTCTTCTTTCAGCAACAACTTGATCGCGTCAGCGAAGGTCTGCAACACGCCGTGCCAGCCGACGTGCATCGGCCCGACGCGCGCCTGCATATCCGCAGAAATTTTCCGTTCCGCGTAGACGGCGACCATCGCAACAACCGACACCATGCCCATCGTCAAGCCAGCGGCGGTCAATGCGGCCATGGTCCAAATGATTGAGACCGGGCCTTCGATTCCAAAATACGCAAAGAGAGAGGCCATCGCTTCCATTAGCGGTCCACCTCGCCCATGACTAAGTCGAAACTACCCAATGTTGATACAAGATCAGCAATCAGCATATCTTTCGTCAGCGTCTCCAGAACGCACAAATTACAGAACGACGGCCCGCGCACTTTCATGCGGTAGGGCTGTTTTGACCCATCGCTGATGAGATAAAACGCCACTTCGCCGCGCGGACAATCCTGGCGGACGTAAACTTCCGCTTTGGGAGGACGCAACACCGCAGGCACCTTGGTGCGGAACTCGCCTTCGGGCATTCCGTCGATCACTTGCTCGAGAATGCGAATGCTTTCATACATTTCCTGCATGCGGACCCAATAGCGGTCCCAGTTGTCGCCGACCTGGCCTTTGATACCCGTCCCGATGGGAACGTCAAATTCTAATTTAGGATAAATCGAATACGGCTCGTCGCGGCGTAGGTCCCAATCGACGCCGGATGCGCGCAGCATCGGGCCGGTCAGCCCGTGCGCAATCGCTTCATCGGCGCTGATAACGGCGAGGTCAGCCGTGCGTCGTACGAATATATGATTGTATGTTAAGAGTTCATTGAGGCTATCGAGTTTGGGGCGCAGTTGCTTGATATACGTCTTGGTCATTTCCATCGCGCGCGGCGTCATGTCATTGGCGACACCGCCGATGCGAATATAACCAAAACACAAGCGCCCGCCAGAGAGTTCTTCAAGAATATCCAGCGCCATCTCGCGCTCGCGGAAGCAATGCAGCAATGGCGTCCAGGCGCCGAGGTCTAATCCATAGGTAGCAATTGCGACCAAGTGGCTGGCGATACGGTTGAGTTCGGCAACAAAAACGCGGATATATTCTGCGCGGTCGGGCGATTCGATTTCGACCAGTTTTTCGACCGCCGCCGCCCATACCCAGTTGGTGTTCATCGCCGCCAGATAGTCCATGCGGTCGGCATAGGGCAGATATTGATCGTAAGGGATCGACTCGCCGATCTTCTCTTTGCAGCGGTGCAAAAAGCCGATGCGGGGAATGGCGCGATTGACAATCTCGCCGTCCGTATGCAGTTCGACTTGCAGCACGCCGTGCGTACTCGGGTGTTGCGGCCCCATGTATATGACCATGGGCTCGCCTTGCAGAGGTTTCGGTTGTGCGGGCGTCATTGGCATCGTTGCGCGTCTCGTTTAAAGCCCAATTTCTTTAAGGCGTTCGTGTGTGGGCATCACATAGTCTTTGCGGAGGGGGTGCCCTTCCCACTCTTCCGGTAACAAAATTCTCGTTAAATCGGGGTGGCCTTCATACACAATCCCCATCAAATCATACGATTCGCGTTCATGCCAATCGGCGGAAGGCCAAACCGACGTAACCGAGGGGACAATAGGATTTTCTTTTGAGGTACGGACTTTGAGAATGGCGCGCTGTTTGAGCGAAATCGAGAACAGATGGTAAACGCTCTCAAAATACTCAGGCCATTCAACGCCGCTGATGCAATGCAGCATCTTGAACTGACAGCGCTCATCGTCTTTCAAAAAGCGGCAGACTTCGACGAGCGAATCAGATTTCAGAACGATATACGGATCGCGAAAGCCTTTTTTTTCATCGCCGGTAACGACGTGTTCGATGACGGCGTCTTTGCCGAAGGTTTCGCGTAGCAGATTGAAGAGTTCGAGATGTTCCATGGCGCTTATTCGAGATGTTCCCTTAGAGTTCCGGCTAATTAGGCGGCGTCAACCGCTTTCTGTTTTCGCAAAACGCGGTCTTGACGAATCTTGTCTTGTAATTCAATCAATCCCGCCATCAGAGTTTCAGGACGCGGAGGGCATCCGGGAACATAAACATCAACGGGAATATATAAATCAACGCCTTTAACGACGTGATATCCGTGTTCGTGATAAGGGCCGCCGCCGATGGCGCAACTGCCCATCGCAATGACGTAGCGCGGCTCCGGCATCTGGTCATAAAGCAATTTAATTCGCTTCGCCATTTTATAAGTGACGGTTCCCGCGACGATCATCAGGTCAGACTGGCGGGGAGACGCACGAAAGACGCCAGCGCCGAAGCGGTCTAAATCAAACCGGCAGGCAGCGGTGTGCATCATCTCAATCGCGCAACAGGCGAGACCAAACGTCATTGGCCAGATAGAAGAAAGGCGAGCCCAATTGAATAGAGAGTCAGCCGAAGTGACGATGACTCCTTCTTCAAATTTTCCTTCGAGCATACCCACAGTGGGAAACTCCTTCGTTGTTGAATCAAAGTTGCCTAAATAGCTAACAAGAAAAGTATAACAATCTTGCCTGAATGTGCGAAGGTGAAAACACCAAATTTATTTCACAGAGTTCGAAGGACTGCCTTTTTTGTAGAGGAACCAACCAATGCCGCCGATCGCAACCAACACAATCAGCAAATCTATCAGGGATGATAAAACAGCGCCTAAGCTCAACCCATCAATCGTATTCATATTTTCTATACCCTCGGTCGTTCTTCTGGAGTTATTTGTCGTGAATCGGTTAAACCCGCTCCGAAACGGTGCGGCTGGTTAAAACCCATTCAAGATGGCCTTTGACCCAACAATAGGCGAGGCCGATCCCCAGAATAAACAGAAATACAAACATTTCCCAAAACGCCAGCGCTCCCATTGAGGCTAGCAGATTGCGGTATTCAACCGCCCAGGGAATCAAGAAAAGCACTTCAACGTCAAAAACGATAAATAAGAGCGCGATGATGTAAAACCGGATATTAAACCGGATCCACGGCGACCCGACGGGGCGCTCGCCGCACTCATAATTTAATTGTTTGTCTGGATAGGGGTTCCGTGGAGCGATCACCTTTGCAATAAAGACGCCCGCAAAAACGGAAAACACCGCGAAGAGAATAAAGACAAAGGCGCCCAACAAATGGGCTGCCATCGGCAACTGAGAAGCGTTATCCACGAAAGACTGACCTCATATTGATGTTAAAACGCTTACCTTTTCTACAAGGAAGAGCGATTCAAGCCGATTACTTTTCTCGATCCAAGCAGAGATAAAGCAACCACGACAAAACGGCTCTCACATAAAAATGGGCGACCACGTCGCCGTTGTTGTACCGAGTTAAAGTTGTAGCATCCGGCGCCCAAAAGCGCAAGAGCAAAATTAACCCTTTTCACCACTTTGTTTATAACCAACTCATTATATTAATGTTAAAAAACATATATTTACGACGCAACAAAATAACACCACCTATAATTTATTCAAGATTCTATGGGCAAAGCAAAAAAATCACCGCTCGGAATGCCTCTATTTTTTGGAACACCAATGCCAAATCTGGATTTCGATTTCGATAAGGAATTAATCTCTCCGATAAATTTTGTTATCCGTAACCAAAAAGACGCTCTGTTGACATGAACGCAAGTCTATCGAAGATAATAAATCATTGAACCGGGCAAGAATTTTTGTACGGTTGGGTTGCTTGAGAGCAATTACAACAACGGCCGCAGTTCGTTTATCGTAGAGAAATGGAATCGTATGATAAAAGTCTTTGTCTGTTGTTACAAATATCGCACGATGATTCTGCGCATCTTCAAAGAGTAACGAATCTATCATTCCTTGTGGATGACGCATCAATGCACATAGAACTTCATGGCCTTGTTTTTCGAGATAGTTTTTTGCAGCAAATGGAAAATTCTCATCCAGAAAAAAACGCATCAGGCTGATGGAGATTGTGCAGATTGCACTTCATGGAAGTTCGTCAAGTCGCTGGCAAACGATAGAGCGGCAGTAATGTCTTCTTTTTTGAGTGAGGGATAATCTTCCAACAATTCCTCTTGGCTAGCTCCGCTGGCAAGGGCGTCTAACAATTGCGACACAATGATCCGGGTGCCTGCGATGACTGGCTTTCCATGACACACATTAGGATCAATTGATATATTTGGATGCTGAACCAAGTTCATAATTACAAACACCTTATGTCGTTATGAGGAAATTATACCACAAAAAGAGTTGAAATCCTTAATTGATTCTGCTGCACAATGGCTGACCGCGTCGCGGCCTTGCCCTTACTTTTTGAATTGTATTTTTGGGGAGGGCGAGGCTCCCGCCGAGCCGAGTTGAAATGAAATGTTTTCACGTTCTCGCGGCTCACCAGGAGGTTCGCCCTCCCCAAGTTGCAGTATTATCATCCTGGGTATCCAGATTCAGACGATTTCATCCTCAAGGGCTGCCCGCTACGCGGCCTTGGCTCGCCACCCAGCCAGCCAAGCAAAATTCCTATTGAATATTTACATGCCTTGCATTATAATGATTTAAAAAGGAGAAAATGCAATGTCATTAATAGATGAATCAGAAATGGAAGATTTTCATAATGAAATAGTACGAGCAGGTTATCAAGTGAATGACTTTGACTTAATCCCTAATGACAAGACAATTTATTCAGGTGACTTCTATACCCCAACTGGAACAGTAAAAATCATTAGAAAAAGTACGGAAATTGATAAAGTTTATCCAGCAGGCAATGCAACATCATGGGCAGCCGACTTTGCAGAAGATTTAAAAAATAAATTCTATGATTAATACACCAATAACTGTGATCAAGTAGCATGTCAAATAATCCTAAAAAACACCACTATATACCAAAATTTATTTTAGATAACTTTACAGATAAAAACGGCTATATACATTTCTCAAAAACCGGTATTTCAAAGTCTGTAGAAAAATCAAAACCACAAAATTTTTTTATACAAAATCATCTTTACTCATCTATTAACGAATCTAACGAAAAAGACACATCATTTGAAATAGAGTTATCAAAGATAGAAAGCGAAGTTAGTCCAGTCATAAGAAAGATCATTACATCTACTAGGAAAAAAAATCTGCCAAATCTTTATGAAGATGAAAAGAATAAATGGGATTATTTTTTCTACTATCAAATTAAGCGAGTACCTGAATTTTATTCTAAAATTGTTGACAATTTTGAAAAATATCTTGATTATGCTATCGATACATTTGAACAAACAGAACGACCTCTTGAAGAGTATGAAAAAGAATTAATACAGGATGAGGAGGTAAAAAAAAGATTAAAGAAAAATTCAACTATAGTTGCGCTCGGCCGCAATGAAAAAAAAGTGCTTGATATTCTCAATAAAAGGGGATTAGCAATACTTTACATTCAGAAACAAAATCAGAGTTTTATAATGGGAAGTAATCCAGCAATTAGAATACCGAATCATGGAAAAACTCGCTTAGATGATGATGGAGTTGAGTTATGGCTTCCGATATCATTTGATATAGCAATAAGCCCATCTTTTACCAATCCACCTGAAATACTACAGATTGCTGAAATGGAGGAAATACGACACATAAATGAATTATCTTTTAAACAAAGTTCAATCATCGCTGGGAAATCACCAAAATTAATTCAATCATTAGTGAATTATTTTAAAAACCAAGAAAAGAAAATATCTAATCATAAATAATTTCCCCTTAAATAGCAAACCGCCCTTTTCGGATGAAAAGGGCGGTTTATTAATTCCGGCGATGTTCTACTCTCCCACCGCGTGTCCGCGGCAGTACCATCGACGCTGAGGAGCTTAACTTCCGAGTTCGGGAAGGGATCGGGTGTGACCTCCTCGCTATTGTCACCGGAAACCTTAATTTGAGTTAATGGTTTCCAATTCGGTTTGAAATTGTGCGCAATATTTGTGTGTATGTCAAGTGTATCGAGTTTCAAACTGCACGGCAGATGAAACCGTTAAGCCTCACGGGCAATTAGTACTGCTCGGCTTCACGCATTGCTACGCTTCCACCTGCAGCCTATCAACCTGGTAGTCTTCCAGGGCCCTTTAGGGGATTGCTCCCAGGGAGATCTTATCTTGAGAAGGGCTTCCCGCTTAGATGCATTCAGCGGTTATCCCGTCCGAGGATAGCTACCCTGCAATGCCGCTGGCGCGACAACAGGTACACCATTGCCTCGTCCGACCCGGTCCTCTCGTACTAAGGTCAGACTCTCTCAAATCTCCTGCGCCCACGACAGATAGAGACCGAACTGTCTCACGACGTTCTGAACCCAGCTCGCGTACCGCTTTAATTGGCGAACAGCCAAACCCTTGGGACCTTCTCCAGCCCCAGGATGCGATGAGCCGACATCGAGGTGCCAA